>NZ_PYUK01000030.1:0-51009 GCF_003097365.1 Pseudomonas sp. B1(2018) | reverse complement strand
CCCTGTAGGAGCTGCCGAAGGCTGCGATCTTTTGATCTTGATCTTCACAAAAAGGATCAAAAGATCGCAGCCTTCGGCAGCTCCTACAAGGATGTGTGCACCGTGACCGAATGAGACGCAGGGCAAAGCGCTTGAAAACCGCAATACAGGAGGGAGCGCCAAGCGACGAGCCCCCTGTAGGAGCTGCCGAAGGCTGCGATCTTTTGATCTTGATCTTCGCAAAAAATCAAAAGATCGCAGCCTTCGGCAGCTCCTACAGGGATTTGTGTTCTGGGCAAAAAAAGCCCCGCGACCGAATGAGACGCAGGGCAAAGGAATTGGTTGGTTGCGGCCAACCAAAGGAGCGCTTGAAAGCTTGGGGTTAATTGCTGGCGACCGTCTCGGGCTGCCAGCCGCCCCCGAGGGCCTTGTAGATCGCGACGATGCCGCGATACAGATCGACTTCAGCCTGGGCCTGGGTGTCCTCGGCCGCCAGGCGTTCACGCTGGGCGTCGAGCAGCACGAGGAAATCCGCCGTGCCTTCGCGGTAGCGAATCTCGGCGAGATCGGCTGCGGAACGGCTGGACTCGCTCTGGCGAATCAGCGAAATCAGGCGCTGTTGGCGTTTGCCGTAGTCGCTGAAGGCGTTTTCCGATTCTTCCAGCGCCAGCAACACTTGCTGCTCGTAAGTCGCCAGGGCGCCTTCGGCATCGGCATCGGCGGCGCGCAAACGGGCGCGCACGCTGCCCAGGTCGAACGCCGCCCAAGTGATGCTCGGGCCGAGCGCCCAGGCGTTGGCCGCCGAGGAACCGATTTGCGAACCGCGCCCGGCGGTGAAACCAAGGAAGCCGCTGAGGCTGACTTGCGGGAACAGGTCGGCCTTGGCCACGCCGATCCGCGCCGTGGCCGACGCCAGTTTGCGCTCGGCACTGCGAATGTCCGGCCGGCGTTGCAGCAGTTCACCCGGATTACCGATCGGCAAGGCCTTGGCAATCGCCGGCAAGTCTTTCGGGCTCAAATCCACGGTCAACTTGTCCGGACGCTCGCCCAGTAGCGTGGCGATACGGTTCTTCTCCCGAACCTGCTCGGCCTGCAATTGCGGCACGCTGGCTTCGACCGACGCCAGGCGGGCATCGGCACGCTCCACATCGAGCTGATCGCCGACGCCGGCATCGCGCAGGTTGATGGTGATCTTGCGCGACTCCTGCTGGTTCTCCAGGTTGGCCAGGGCGATCTTTTCCCGCAGTTGCGCACCACGCAGTTGACCGTAGGCATCCACCAGTTCGGCAATCATGCTCACCTGCAGCTGGTACAGATCGGCTTCTAGCGACTGTTGCTCGGCATTCGCCGATTCCAGGTTGCGCTGGATGCGGCCAAACAGGTCGATCTCCCAGGCCATGTCCAGGCCCAGGTCGTAGCGTTCGCTGTTGACCCGGTCGGTGGTCTGGCCAGGAATCTGGCCCTTGCCCAGGTCACTGCTGACACGGCTGGTGACGACCGGCAAGTTGTCGTTACTGATGTCATCGCGGATCGCCCGTGCGGCTTTCCAGCGGGCAAAAGCGACGCGCAAATCACGGTTGCCCTTGAGCGATTGCGTCACCAACTGGTTGAGGGTCGGGTCTTCGAACTGCTGCCACCAGATGCCTTCGAAACGCGAGCGGTCAAAGTTCTTCTGGCCGGCGGCGCCATCGGTGGCGGCCGTGATGTTGGCCGCCTCGGTGTTGGGCGTCTGGTAATCCGGACCCACGGCACAGGCACTCAAGGCCAGCACCAGCAGGCTCGGCAGGAAGGCTTTCAAACTCATCAGTGCGACTCCAGCTTCAGGTTGACCTTGGCGGCTTTGCGCGCCTGGCCACGCTCGACAAAGTTACGAATCAATACGTAGAACACTGGCGTCAGCAACAGGCCGAAGAAGGTCACCCCGAGCATCCCGGAGAACACCGCCACACCCATGGCGTGACGCATTTCGGCACCGGCACCGCTGGAGAACACCAGCGGCACAACCCCCATGATGAACGCGAAAGAGGTCATCAGGATCGGCCGCAGACGCAGGCGGCAAGCTTCCAGTACCGCGGCCAGCGGGTTGAGGCCCTCCAGCTGTTTGTCCTTGGCGAACTCGACGATCAGGATCGCGTTCTTGCACGCCAGGCCCACCAGTACGATCAGGCCGATCTGGGTAAAGATGTTGTTGTCACCGCCGGAGGCGATCACACCGGTGATGGCCGACAGCAGGGTCATCGGTACGATCAGGATCACCGCCAGTGGCAGGCTCCAGCTTTCGTACTGGGCCGCCAGTACCAGGAACGCCAGCAGTACGCAGAGCGGGAACACGAACAGCGCGGTGTTGCCGGACAGGATCTGCTGGTAGGTCAGGTCGGTCCATTCGTAGGTCATGCCGTTCGGAAGTTCTTCCTTGAGCAGTTTCTCGATGGCTTTTTCGGCCTGGCCGGAGCTGTAGCCGGGGGCTGCCGCACCGTTGATTTCAGCGGTGATGAAGCCGTTGTAGTGCATCACGCGGTCCGGACCCGAGGTGTCGCTGACCTTGATGAAGGTCGCCAGCGGGATCATCTCGCCTTTGTTGTTACGCACTTTCAATTGGCCGATCTGGTCGGATTCGAGGCGGAACTGTTGCTCAGCCTGAACGTTGACCTGATAGGTGCGCCCGAAGCGGTTGAAGTCGTTGGCATACAGCGAACCCAGGTAAATCTGCAGGGTGTCGAAGATGTCGCTGACGGCCACGCCGTGGGTCTTGGCTTTTTCCCGGTCGATGGCGGCATCGACCTGCGGCACGTTGACCGTGTAGCTGGTGAACAGGCCGGCCAGTTCCGGCACGCTGTGGCTCTTGGCGATGATGTTCATGGTTTCCTTGTACAGCTCTTCGTAGCCCAGGTTGCCCCGGTCTTCGATCTGCAGGCGGAAACCACCAATGGTGCCCAGGCCTTGCACCGGCGGCGGCGGGAAGATCGCCATGTAGGCTTCCTGGATGTTCGCGTACTGGCCGTTCAAGGCACCGGCAATCGCACCGGCGGACATGCTCGGGTCTTTACGCTCGTCGAACGGTTTGAGGGTGACGAACACGATGCCGGCGTTCGGGCTGTTGGTGAAACCGTTGATCGACAGGCCAGGGAAGGCCACCGCGCTTTCCACGCCAGGCTGTTTCAGCGCCAGGTCAGACATGCGCTTGATCACGTCTTCGGTGCGGTCCAGGCTCGAGGCATCCGGCAATTGCGCGAAGGCCACCAGGTATTGCTTGTCCTGGCCGGGTACGAAACCGGTCGGGGTGCTGGAGAAACCGAAGAAGGTCAGGACCATCAGGCCGGCGTACAGCAGCAGGGCGATGCCGCTTGAGCGGATCACACGGGCGACGGTGCCGACATAACCATGGCTGGCCTTTTCAAAGAAACGGTTGAACGGACGGAACAGCCAGCCGCCAAACATCTTGTCCAGCACCCTGGAGAAGCGGTCTTTCGGTGCGTCATGGCCCTTGAGCAACACAGCAGCCAGTGCCGGCGACAGGGTCAGGGAGTTGAAGGCCGAGATCACCGTGGAAATCGCAATGGTCAGGGCGAACTGCTTGTAGAACTGCCCGGTCAGGCCGGAGATGAACGCTGCCGGAACGAACACCGCACACAGCACCAGCGCCGTGGCAATGATCGGGCCGGTCACTTCACGCATGGCGCGTTTGGTGGCTTCCACCGGGGTCAATCCGAGCTCGATGTTCCGCTCGACGTTCTCCACCACCACGATGGCGTCGTCCACCACGATACCGATGGCCAGTACCAGGCCGAACAGCGACAGGGCGTTGAGCGAGAAGCCGAACAGATGCATCACGGCAAAGGTACCGATCAACGAAACCGGCACCGCCACCAACGGAATGATCGAAGCGCGCCAGGTCTGCAGGAACAGGATCACCACCAGCACCACGAGGATCAGTGCTTCGAAGAGGGTGTGAACCACCGCCTCGATGGAGCCGCGCACGAAGATCGTCGGGTCATAGACGATGCTGAAGTCCATGCCTTCGGGGAAGTTCTTCTTCAGTTCGGCCATTTTCGCCCGGACTTCGTTGGAGATCTCGATGGCATTGGAGCCAGGGCGCTGGAAGATCGGGATCGCCACCGCCGGCTGATTGTTCAGCAGCGAACGCAGGGCGTACTGGCTGGAACCCAGCTCGACGCGAGCGATGTCCTTGAGGCGAGTGATTTCACCGTTGTCGCCAGAGCGAATGATGATGTTCTCGAACTCTTCCTCACTGACCAGACGGCCCTGAGTGTTGACCGACAGCTGGAAGCTTTGGGCATTCGGGGCAGGGGGAGCGCCCAATGCACCGGCGGCCACCTGACGGTTCTGCTCACGAATGGCGGTGACCACGTCAGTGGCGGTCAGGTTGCGCGAAGCGGTCTTGTTCGGGTCGAGCCAGACACGCAGCGAGTAGTCGCCCATGCCGAACAGTTGCACGTCTCCGACACCGCCCAGCCGCGCCAGCTCATCCTTGATGTTGAGGATCGCGTAGTTGGACAGATAGAGCATGTCGTAGCGTTTGTCCGGCGAGGTCAAGTGCACAACCATGGTGAGGTCGGGCGATGCCTTGTCCACGGTGATACCGATACGCGTCACTTCCTCGGGAAGTTTCGGCTCGGTCCGGGTCACGCGGTTCTGCACCTGTACCTGCGCGTTGTCCAGGTCGGTACCCAGGGCAAAGGTGATGGTCAGGGTGATCTTGCCGTCGGCGGTCGACTGCGAGGACATGTACAGCATGTTCTCGACGCCGGTGATGGCCTGCTCCAGTGGAGCGGCCACGGTTTCACCGATGACTTTCGGGTTGGCACCGGGGAAGTTGGCGCGCACCACCACGGTCGGCGGCACCACCTCCGGGTATTCGCTGATCGGCAACTGGAACAGCGAGATCGCACCGGCGATCAGGATCAGCAGCGACAGCACCGCTGCGAAGATCGGCCGCGAAATGAAGAATTGGGAAAAATTCATCGTAAAAATCCCTTAACCGCGTGGGGTCGTGGCAGCCAGTTTCACAACCGTGCCCGGCGCAACCTTGGCAGGCGCGACTTGGGGCAGGTTGCTGGCTTCCAGCGCTTGGCGTTGTTGTGCGAGTGCCGCGAGGGTTTGTTCGCTGGCCATCGGAATCACTTCAGGGGTGACCGGTGAGCCGGGACGTACCCGTTGCAGGCCCTTGACGATGATGGTGTCGTCCTTGTTCAGGCCACTGCGCACGATGCGCAAACCTTCGATCTTCGGCCCCAGTTCCACCGCGCGGTAGGCGGTCTTGTTGTCGCCGTCCATCACGATCACGAACTTCTTGCCCAGGTCGGTACCCACCGCTTCATCGTTGATCAGCATGGCGCTGTAGGTGCCGCTGCCCACCAGTTTCAGGCGTGCATACAGGCCCGGGGTGTAGCTGCCATCGCTGTTGTCGAACACGGCGCGGCCACGGATGGTGCCGGTCTTCGGGTTGACCTGGTTGTCGACGAAGTTCATCACGCCCTGGTGCGGGTTACCGTCTTCGTTGGACAGGCCCATGTAAACCGGGGTGGTAGCGCCGCGTTTGCCCTGGCGAGCGAGCTCGGTGTACTTGAGGAACACACGCTCGTCCGCGTCGAAGTAGGCGTAGACCTTGTCGGTCGAGACTACGCTGGTCAGCGGCGTGGTGTCGGCGGTCACCAGGTTGCCGGCGGTGATTTCCGCACGGCTGACACGGCCGCTGATCGGTGCGGTGACGCGGGTGAAACTCAGGTTGAGCTTGGCCAGGTCGAGCTGTGCCTGCAGCGCACCGACGGCGGCGCGGGCTTCCTGGGCGGCACTGGTGCGCGAATCGGCCAGCTCGGCGGAAATGGCGTTGCTGGTGCGCAGGCGCTCACCGCGCTGGGCTTCGTTTTCACTGCGGGTGGCATTGGCGCGCGATTGTGCAACCAGGGCTTCGAGGCGGCGGACCTCAGCCTGGAACGGACGCGGGTCGATCTGGAACAGCAGGTCGCCTTTCTTGACCAGGGCGCCTTCAGTGAACGCCACTTCATCGATCTGGCCGGAGACCCGTGGACGAATCTCGACCGTTTCCGGCGCTTCCAGGCGCCCGGTGAATTCGTCCCACTCGTTGACCGGTTGTTCCAGCACCTTGGCCACGCTGACCTTGGCTGCTGGCATCGTGGCGGCGGTTTCCGGGGCCTTGCCGCAAGCGCTGATCACCACTACGGCCAACAAAGCCAACGGGAAGCGCAAATGTTTGAATGACTGTTCCATGGATGCATCCGCCAATGTGTTGAGATTGGCGAATGATGCGCGGCGGGTTTGTATCTCACGAATCGAATGGGGCGAAGGTAACTATCATTCGGAATGATATAAGGCCCGAGCCAGCCCTCTAGATTGCGCCTTTGATCAATCGGCGATCAATTGGATTGATGACAATTGTGTGTTGCCTCGTCTGCAAAGATCAGGCTTGGGACCGAGTCGCGCCCTTCGCGAGCAAGCCCGCTCCCACACTGGTTCTGTGGTCTACATGATCCCCTGTGGGAGCGAGCTTGCTCGCGAAGAGGCCAGCAGCCTTCTGCACAATCAGGATCAGGGACCCGTCATCAGCCATTGGTTCAACGGGGGCCAACGGCCTGCACTATGCCAATTTCGTCATCGCCAATGCCCAAACCCATCAAGCCATGACGCCTCGGATAGACCACCCTGACCGGTCTGTCCAAGGAGATGACCATGATCCGACTGACCCTGATCGAAGCCCGTGAGTTGGCTGAATCGATCTTGCTGCACAACGGTTTTAATCTGGCCCATGCACAAGCGGTGGCGGCGACGGTGATTGCTGGCGAACGTGATGGCTGTGCCTCCCACGGTTTGTACCGGATTCTGGGGTGTGTGAATTCCCTGCGGGCCGGCAAGGTGTCGGCCGATGCCGAGCCACAGGTGATCGACCAGGCGCCGGCGATTGTGCGGGTGGATGCTGGCGGTGGGTTTTCGCAGTTGGCGTTTCAGGCGGGGTTGCCGTTGCTGGCGCAGAAAACCCGGGCCAACGGCATTGCGGCGTTGGCAA
This sequence comes from Pseudomonas sp. B1(2018), assembly GCF_003097365.1. Taxonomy (NCBI): domain Bacteria; kingdom Pseudomonadati; phylum Pseudomonadota; class Gammaproteobacteria; order Pseudomonadales; family Pseudomonadaceae; genus Pseudomonas; species Pseudomonas sp. B1(2018). The sequence goes on along the minus strand of NZ_PYUK01000030.1, from coordinate 43,988 downwards.
TCAACCGCTGTGTACATTTCTCGGCGCTGTGGGTGGAGATCGAGCAGCTGACGGCCGCTGGCCTGGTGGCACTGGCGTGTAATCCGAGCCACGCCTGGGTGGCGCCGGCTGGAGGACGACTGCCGGTGTTCGGCACCAATCCCATTGCCTTCGGTTGGCCGCGTGCGGGGCAAGACCCGTTTGTGTTCGACTTCGCCACCAGCGCGATTGCCCGGGGTGATATCGAGCTGCACCGGCGTGCCGGCAAGGCGATTCCCGAAGGTTGGGGCATGGACGCCCAAGGCCGGCCGAGCACCGACGCCAACGTGGTGCTGGATAGCGGCGCGATGCTGACGTTTGGCGGGCACAAGGGTTCGGCGCTGGCGGCCATGGTGGAGTTGATTGCCGGGCCGCTGATCGGTGACCTGACCAGTGCCGAGTCGTTGGCTTACGACGGGGGCAGCAAGTCGTCGCCGTACCATGGCGAGTTGATCATCGCCCTGGACCCTCGGCGCTTTCTGGGGGACGCCACTGAAGAACATTTGGCCCGGGCCGAAACGTTGTTCCAGGGCATTGAAGGGCAGGGCGCACGCTTACCGTCGCAACGACGTTACGCGGCGCGGGTACGCAGCCTGGTGGAAGGCGTGCAAATTCCCGAGGCGCTGTACAACGACCTGAAAGCACTGCTGGCTTGAATGGAATGGGTGCGCCCACTCCTGTGGGAGCGAGCTTGCTCGCGATGAGGGCATCAGATTCAACATTTTCGTCGACTGACACACCGCTATCGCGAGCAAGCTCGCTCCCACAGGAGGTCGTGTTGTTAAACCGGTTCGCGTTGGCTGCTGCCATCCACCAGCCGTGCAATCCCCAGTGGGTTGGCGTTTTTCAAGGCGTCGGGTAGCAAGGCGTCAGGGCAGTTCTGGTAGCACACCGGACGCAGGAATCGCTCGATGGCCAGGCTGCCAACCGATGTGCCACGGGCGTCGGAGGTTGCAGGGTAAGGCCCGCCGTGAACCATGGCATCGCAGACTTCGACTCCGGTGGGGTAACCGTTGAACAGCACCCGGCCGACTTTTTGTTCCAGCAATATCAGCAGGTCCCCATGGGTCTGAAGATCCGATGCTTCGCCAATCAATGTCGCGGTCAGTTGCCCGTGCAAGCTGTTCAACGCCTGCCGCAGCTCAACCTTGTCCGCCACTTCAACGACAATGGTGGTCGGCCCGAACACTTCTTCCTGTAGCAGCGGATCCCCGTTGAGCAGGAGGCTGACGTCGGCCTTGAACAGTTGCGGCCGCGCCTGATTGCCCTGCTGGTCGTGGCCCGCCAGATGCGTCACGCCCGGATGCTCGAGCAAGGCTCGCACCCCTTTTTCATAGCTGCCGAGGGTGCCAGCATTGAGCATGGTTTGCGCCGGTTGTTCGGCCATCAGGTTGCTTAATCGCGCAGTGAACGCCGTCCATTCAGGGGTGCGAATACCAATGACCAACCCCGGATTGGTGCAGAACTGCCCGCAACCCTGGACCACCGATGCCACCAGCTCACCGGCGATTTTCTCGCCCCGCGCGCGCAAGGCTTCGGGCAATACCAACACTGGATTGATGCTGCTCATCTCGGCGAACACCGGGATGGGTTGTTGCCGTGCAGCGGCCATGTCGCAAAGGGCACGGCCACCTTTGAGCGAGCCGGTGAAACCGACGGCCTGAATCGCCGGGTGTTTGATCAGCGCTTCACCGACACCAGCGCCGTAAATCATGTTGAACACACCCTTGGGCATGTCGGTCTGCTCGGCGGCGCGAAGGATCGCATTGGCCACGCATTCGGCGGTTGCCATGTGCCCGCTGTGGGCCTTGAACACCACCGGGCAACCGGCGGCCAGGGCCGCTGCGGTATCGCCGCCAGCCGTCGAAAAGGCCAACGGAAAATTGCTGGCGCCGAACACTGCCACCGGGCCGACGCCGATCCGGTACTGGCGCAGGTCAACCCGTGGCAGCGGCTGACGCTCCGGCAGGGCGCGGTCGATGCGCGCGCTGTAGAAATCGCCCCGACGCAGCACCTGAGCGAACAGACGCATCTGGCCGCTGGTGCGGCTGCGCTCGCCCTGAATCCGGGCGCTGGGCAGGGCGGTCTCGCGGGTCACCAGGGCAACGAACTCGTCATCCAGGGCATCCAGTTGCGCGGCGATGGCGTCAAGAAATTGTGCCCGGCGCGTCGCCGGCAAATGACGAAAGGCGGGATAGGCGGCCGCAGCGGCCTGGGCGGCCGCGTCGACTTCTTGCGCGGTGGCTTGCACGAACGAGTAGGGCAGTGCTTCACCGGTGCTGGCGTCATGGCTGTTCAGGAAGATGCCGCCAGCGGCGCTGCGCGCTCCGCCGATATAGTTGTGGCCAAGGATTTCGAGCATTGAAAATCTCCGGTCTGGAAAGATAAAGGGCAAAAGATCGCAGCCTTCGGCAGCTCCTACACCGACCGTATTCACCCGACATCCACTCCTGTAGGAGCTGCCGAAGGCTGCGATCTTTTGATGCACTCAAGCCAACGAATCACCCCGGCGCGGGGTGGCTGGCACGGCTGCGTCCACGGCAGCAACCCGCGCCGCCGACTCGGCATCCACCTGGCGCAATGACTTGCCACGGGTCTCGCGGGTCAGGCCGACAGCCACCACGGAAATCAGTGCGGCGCCCACCAGATACCAGGCGATCGGAGTCGAGCTTTGGTACTTGTTGAGCAAGGTGATGGCGATCAGCGGTGCCAGGGAACCGGCGAAGATCGGTGCCACCTGGTAGCACAGGGACAGAGCGGTGTAGCGTACGTGGGTCGGGAACAATTCAGCCATCAGCGCCGAGTAAGGCGCATAAGTCATCGACTCGATGGCCAGGCCCAGGGTGATGGCGGCCATGATCAGCCAGTTGTTGCCAGTGTCCATCATCGGGAAACCGATGAAACCCCAGAACGCTGTGAGCACCGCGCCGGTCAGGTACACCGGCTTGCGCCCGATGATGTCCGACAGATAGCCCATCAGGGGAATCAGGAAAAAGTGCACCAGGTGCGCGCCGAACATCAGCAGCAGAATTTGCGAAGTGTCCTTGTGCACCACCAGTTTCAGATAGGTAATCGAGAACGTCACTACGGTGTAGTAGAGGATGTTCTCGGCAAAGCGAGCGCCGATTCCCACCAGCACCGAACGCCAGTGATGGCGCAGCACTTCCACCACACCGAGCTGTTGCTGTTTGGTCTGGGCCTGACGGGCCTGGGCTTCCTTGAAGATCGGCGCGTCATCGACGCTGGTGCGAATCCAGTAACCGATCAACACGACTACCGCCGAGAACCAGAACGCCACGCGCCAGCCCCAGGCAAGGAACTGTTGCTCTGACAGGTTCGACGACAACAGCAGCAGGGCGAGCGTGGCCACCAGGTTGCCGGCCGGCACCCCGGCTTGCGGCCAACTGGCCCAGAAGCCCCGACGATTGTCCGGGCAGTGTTCGGACACCAGCAGAATCGCGCCGCCCCATTCGCCACCGAAAGCGAAGCCCTGGATCAGCCGCAACAGCACCAGTAGCACCGGTGCTGCGTAACCGATCTGGTCGAAACCAGGCAGGCAACCCATCAGGAAGGTGGTGATGCCGACCACTACCAGGCTCAGTTGCAGCAGGCGTTTGCGGCCGAATTTGTCACCGTAGTGACCGAATACCAAACCGCCTAACGGCCGGGCGAGAAAGCCGACCGCATACAAGGCGAAGGCGGCAATGATGCCGTCGATGGGGCTGTCGGTCTGGCGGAAGAACAGCTTGCCAAAAACCAATGCCGAGGCGGTGCCGTAGAGAAAGAATTCATACCATTCGGCGACGGTGCCAGCCATGGCGGCAGCCACCACGCGTTTGAGTCCCGAGGGTGTGGTTGCGCTTTGCGTGTGTTGAGGATTCGACATGCTGACGTACCTTGTTGAGACGCAAAAAACGGGCAGCCGGGCGGGGCCAGTAAAGACCCGCCCGGCAATCGCTCAGAGACCGACGTCCGGCAGTTCCGGGCGGTTGGCCAGCGCCTTGGCCATGATCTGCTCGACGAATACGCGGTCGGCTTCCGGCAGGGCCAGGCGTGGCGGACGGGTCAAGGCACTGCCGCGACCGGCAATGGCTTCACACAGTTTGATGCACTGCACCAGGTCGGCACGGGCATCGAGGTGCAGGATCGGCATCAGCCATTCGTAGATCGGCATGGCTTCGGCGAAACGACCGGCCTTGGCCAGGCGGAAGATGGTTTCGCCTTCTTTCGGGAACACGTTGGACATGCCCGAGACCCAACCTTCGGCGCCCACGGCGATGCTTTCCAGCACCACGTCGTCGAGGCCGGCGAACAACACGAAACGGTCACCGACTTCGTTGCGCACGTCGATGAAGCGGCGGGTGTCGCCGGAAGAATCCTTGAAGCACACCACGTTGTCGCAGTCGGCCAGGGAAATCAGGATGTCCGGGGTGACGTCGTTCTTATAGATGGGCGGGTTGTTGTAGACCATCAGCGGCACATCGGCGTTTTTCGCCACGTAGCGGTAATGCTCGGCGGTTTCGAACGGCTTGGAACCGTAGACCAGCGCCGGCATCAGCATCACGCCATCGACGCCGACCCGGCGTACGGCATTGGCGACCTTGGCCGCTTGTAGGCTGGTGAACTCGGCCACGCCGCAAATCACCGGTACGCGACCGCGGGCGGCATCGACAGCGACTTCAGTCACGGCGATTTTCTCTTCGGCACTCAGCGAGGTGTTTTCACCCACCGAGCCGCAGACCACCAGGCCTGACACGCCGTCGCGGATCACGTTGGAAATCACCTGATGGGTTTTTTCCAGGTTGATGGAGAAGTCATCGTTGAATTGAGTGGTCACCGCTGGGAAGACGCCACTCCAGTTAATGCGCTTGCTCATTGTTGCCTCCGGTTCGTTAATTGTATTTCGTATACGATATTTAAAATGACGATGCTCGGCTAGTGCTTTTTTTGGTTTTCAGGGGTTTTTACTGGCCGTTGGTCTGGGGAGCAGGGATTGCGTGATCAGGCGCCGGGCCAGGTGTCGGACAGGCGATAGCCTTGTGGCCACGGATCGCTTGGGTCGAGCAGTAATTGATGGGTGCCGGTGATCCACGCCCGGCCGGAAATGCACGGGTAAATCGCGGCACGGCCGGCGACTTCGGTCAGCGAATCAATGCGGCAGTGGAACTCGGAGCCGATAATCGAACGGCCGACAAAGCGCTCGCCAACCTGCATCAAGCCTTTGGCCTGCAACACCGCCATGCGCGCCGAGCAACCAGTGCCCGTGGGGGAGCGGTCGATCTTGCCCGGTTGAATCACCACCGCATTGGCGCCGGTGGCGATACCGTTCTCATGGACGATGGGCGCGGCGATCTGGCAGAAGGAAATGTGCGACCACTCGGGATTCAGCGGATGCACGAAGCCCAGTTGTTCGTTGGCCGCTCGAGTGATTTTCAGCCCCACCGCGACCAGATCGGCCGCTTCATCCGGGCGGATGGAGAAACCCAGGCCTTTGGCATCGGCAATCACAAAACTGTCGCCACCGTAAGCGGTGTCAACCTTCAGCGAGCCGATGCCTTCGACTTCAATCCACGCATCCAGTCGATCAGCGAAGGACGGTACGTTTTTCACTTCCACCCGTTGCACCTTGCCATCCCGGCAGTCGGCCACAGCTTCGATCAGGCCGCCGGGCGCTTCCAGCACCAGGCGGGTTTGCGGCTCGGTCATGGGCAGGATGCCGCTGTCGAGCAATACGGTGGCGACGCACAACGAGTTGGAGCCGGACATCGGCGGGGTGTCCGCCGGTTCCATGATGATCCAGGCCATCTGCGCCCGTGGATCCTTGGCCGGGACCAGCAGGTTGACGTGGCGGAACACGCCGCCGCGGGGTTCGTTGAGGACGAAGTTGCGCAGGGTTTCGTCCCGGGCGATCCAGCGCGACTGTTCCCACACGGTGGCGCCGGGCGGCGGGGCGACACCGCCGACGATCACGTCGCCGACTTCGCCTTCGGCGTGGCAGCTGACTACATGAATGACTTTTGATGAGCGCATGGTTTGCTCCTTGTTTTGTCTGTGAAGGCCTCATCGCGAGCAAGCTCGCTCCCACAGGAATGAGTGGTGTACACACAAAACCCTGTAGGAGCGAGCTTGCTCGCGATTGGGCCAGTCGCTATTTCACTGATTTCAGAAACGCCGCAGTCTCCGCATGCACCGGATTGCCAATCACCTGATCCGGCGACCCAATTTCATGCACCAGGCCATTGCGGAAGAACGCCACACGGTCGGACACGTCCCGGGCAAAGCGGATTTCGTGGGTCACCAACACCATGGTCATGCCGTCTTCGGCGAGCATGCGCATGGTGTCCAGCACTTCACCGACCAACTGCGGGTCGAGGGCCGAGGTGGCTTCGTCGAACAGCATGTAGTCCGGTGACATGGCCAGGGCACGGGCGATGGCCATGCGTTGTTGCTGTCCACCGGACAGCTTGCCAGGGAAAGTCTTGAGCTTGTCGCCCAGACCGACGTGGGTCAGTTGCTTCACCGCCAGCTCTTCAGCTTCAGCCTTGCTTTTGCCCAGCACTTTGCGCGGCGCGAGCATGACGTTTTCCAGCACCGTCAGGTGCGGGAAGGCATTCCATTGCTGGAACACAATGCCGATTTTCTGCCGCAGGCGATTGAGGTCGGTGGCGCTGTGATGGACCTCGACGCCATCAACGCGGATGTTGCCTTTCTGGATCGGTTCCAGGCCGTTGATGCACATCAGCAAGGTCGATTTGCCGGAGCCGGAGCCGCCGATGATCGACACCACTTCGCCCTTGTTCACCGTCAGGTTGACGCCCTTGACCACTTCGAGGTTGCCGAAGGATTTATGTACGTTGTCGATCTCAATCATTTTCTTGCCACCTTCTTTCCAGACGAGCGCCCAGGCGTGCGACCACCAGGCTCATGACGTAGTAGATAAGGCCCGCGATGCACAGCACCAGCAACGGTTCCTGGATGCGGGTGACGATGGTTTGCGAGGCGCGCAGCAGTTCGACGATGCCGATCCACATCACCAGCGCGGTGTCTTTCATTACACCGAGCACCAGGTTCAGCCAGCCGGGGAACGCTACCCGGGTGGCCATCGGCAGGACGATCCAGCGCAAATCCTGCAAGAAACTCAGCCCCAGCGACCGGCTGGCCCGGCGCACGGTGAACGGCACCGCCAGCACGCCGGCCCGCACGATCTCGGTGAAGTACGCCGCTGCGTAAACCCCCAGCACAATGCAGCCGACGCTGAAGGCGCTGATGTTCAAACCGATGATGCTTTTGAGTGAGTTGAACAGTACGAACTGGATCAGCAACGGCACGCTGCGAAACACGTCCAGCACCCAGGCCAGTGGCTGGCTGGCCCGTGGCAACAAGGCCCGCAGCAGGCCGAAGAACAACCCGGCCAAGGAGCCGAGGATGATCGACCAGAACGTCAGTTGCATCGTGACCCACGCACCGTTGAGCAGGAACATCAGGTCATTCGAGGAAAAATCGGTGGAAAACATGGACAGCTCCTCAGTAACGGAACAACCGCCAGGCCATCAGCCGGGCTGCCGCGACGATCGCCTTGGCAATCAAGTAATACAGCACCGCTGCGATGGCGAAATACTCGAAGGTGCGGAAGGTTTTGACGTTGTATTCCTGGGTCACACCGGTCAGGTCATTGTTTAGCCCGACGATCACCCCCAGCGACGTCATCAACACCGCCCAGACCATCTGATTGGTCAGCGGATAGAACACGATCCGCAGCAGTTGCGGGACGATGATCATGCGGTAGGCCTGGAAGGCACTCATGCCGAGGGAACGCGCCGCACGTACCTGCGTGTCAGGCACGGCCTTGAGGCCGCCGCGAAAGTTCTCCGCCAGATACCCGGCATTGTTGAAGGTGATCCCGGCCAGCAGGGCGAACCAGGAACTGACGTGCAGGTTCAGCGAGCCGAGGCCGAAGTAGAGGATGTAGATCTGGAACAGCGACGGGGTGTTGCGGGCAATCGATACCCAGCCGTTGCCGAACCCGCGCAGTAATGGGTGTTTGGCCTCGCGCATCACCGTCAGGGCCAGGGCGATCAGCACGCCGAAGATCATCGACAGCGCGGCGGTTTCGAAGGTGACGATGGCACCGGCAAGCATGTCCGGCAGGGCGCGCAGGGCAGAGCGCCATTGGAAGCTGTAGTCAAACATGCGCAGGGCTCTCCAGTAGGGCAGCAGGTTGTAGCCAGGCCGGCAAACGTCCGCTGGCCGTTGCGGTGCAGGCCGCGTCGACGCATTCGGCAAGGCTGGCGAAGTGCACCTTGCGGCCGACCAGGCCCGGTGCGTAGTGGGCGTATTTGCCCGAGTTGGTCATCAGGTTTTCAGCCGTCAGGGGGATTACGGGTTCGCCGAGCATGCACCAGCAGGTGTCGGTGACCAGGGTCGCGCCAAACGCTTCGATCACGGCGATGTGCCCTGCCTCGCGGGCCTGCTCCAAAACGGCACGGCCGCAGGTGATGGCAAGCACCACATCCGGGTGTCTTTGTCGTCCCCGGCACAGTCGTGCCAGGTGAGCGAACTCGCTGAGGGAAAAGTGCGGGTTACCCAGCGACACCACATCCACCCGGTTGTCGCGAGCACTGTTGAGTTCGCGCCAACTGCGCAGCAGGTCCTTCAGGCGGATTTTTTCCACGGCAATGGAAATGTCCGCATCCAGCACCTGCGCCGGGTCAATGGCCTCCGGGGTGACCCCGGCGATGTGGAACAGTGGCGCCGCAGAGGTGGTAGCGAAGGCCGCGCCAAAGGCTTTGAGGCCGTCCAGGCTCGGCTTGCGTTTTTCCAGTCCCAGCACCAGCGGCACGCGACTGCCAGCCAGGGCACCAATGTGGTAACCCAGCAGCGGGTAGAAGGCATCGTCCAGTTCACCGAGTGCGGGCAACTCGATCTGCAACCGGGCCTTGCGTGGCGCGTCCAGGTGGCAGCCGATCAGCGGGGCGCGACCGGTGAGGGCGATGCAGATGTCCAGGTAATCCGGGTATTTCAGGGTGCGTGCACCGAGCACGCTGTTGGCGTAGACCACTGCGTTGGATTCCGCCCAGACGATTTGCTCGCCAGCCTTCGGTGCATTGTCGAGCAGGTACGGCGCGCAGGTGAAACTGAGCTGTGCGCCCATCGCCATATAGGCATCGCCCAAGGCACTGGCCGGTTCACCCAGTGCCGGGTCGATACCCAGTTCGCGCCAACGGCGCTGGTCGACGGAAATTGAATTGAGGGTGGTGGGCACTCGTACTTTTGCTCCCCATTGCACCAGTTGCCCGGCAAAGCGCAGGCTTGCAGGTCCCGTGTAAATACAGCCGTCGATGTGTGCTTGCGTGACATCCACCAAGTGCTCGGCACCCTGCAGTTCGGCCATGCGCAGGACGATCTGCATGGCCATTTGCGCGGCCTTGCCATGCCGGCCATCGAGCAGCGCCCGATCGTGCTCGGTGAGCCTGATCGAGGCGGTGCTGTCAGTGTCTGGTAATGGGCTGTCGAGCGCCTGCCAGGCGTCGCCCGGCAGGTGATCGAACAGGCTCAGCGTTGCATTTTCGACCCGGGCGAAGGCCTGGCCGCGCAAGGCGGCGAAAGCCTCCTGACCGATGCACAGCACCGGCAGGGAACGGGCAAAAATGGTCTGCGCCACCAGCACGCCCAAGGTCAGGATCTCGTCGGCTTCGGCCAGCACCAATGCCGCCGGTGCATGGCCGTTGCTGATCAGCTCCATCAACACACTGCTGCCGGTGCACGAGCCACGGCCACTGGGAATCGCCAGCACACGGCCGGCCAGGTGTTGGCCGCTGAGCGGGTGATGGCGGTCGATGACTTCACCCGTACAGGGATCGACTCCGCCCCAGAAGCTCAAGCCGACATCGGCGAACAGCAGGGCGCCTTGCGCGGCACCCGCCACCAGGCTGCGCCCGGTCAGAGATATTGGCCTAGGCATGCCGGACATCTCAGTAGTAGACCTGAGGCACGGTCAGGTTGGTCGGCGAGATCTCGGTGCCGACCCATTTAACGAACAGCTCCTTGTAGCGACCGGTGCGTACCTGTTGATTGACGAACAGGTTGAGGTAATTGAGCAGGCCGTACTCGCTGCGCTTGGCGCCGAGGGACACGTAGTCGATGACGTAAGGGGCGTTACCGGCGACTTTCAGGTTTTTGTATTTGCCTGACTTGAGGGTGGCGGCGGCCACGGTGTTGGTGACGACGGTGGCATCGATGTGGCCTTGGGCGACAGCCAGCAGGGTATCGCTTTGCGACTGGTAGGCTCGGAAGCTGCCCGAGCCCCAGTTCTTCACGTCTTTCTCCAGGGCGATGGCCTCATAGGTGCCGCTGGTGTTGCCCACTGCTTTGCCCTTGAGGTCGTCGAAGCCGTTGATGCCGGTGTCGTCGCGGGTCAGCACCACCATCTGGAAGGCAAAGTAGGGCACGGTGAGGCCGACGGTCTTGGCGCGTTCGAGGGTGTCGGAGGTGGACGCGACGATCACGTCAGCCCGCCCGGAGACCAGTGCCGGAATGCGATCCGGGAACGGCGTTTCCACCACTTCGGCCTCGACCCCGAGGATCTTCGCCAGGTCGCGGCAATAGTCCACATCGAAGCCGGCCGGCGAGTTGCTGGCATCGCGAAAGCCCATGGGCGGGAAGTCCAGGGTCACGGCGCAGCGCAGCTTGCCCGAACCGATGATGTCGTCGAGCTTGTCGGCCTGGGCAGTGGCGATAAAGGAGGTACTGAGAACAGCGCTGAGGGCTACGGCAAATGCGGGGTTTTTCATAGAGGCCTCGTTGATGTGAAGTGCTGTTGAATATCGTATTGGGGATTTCGTATACGATATTAACAATAGCAATCAACGTGCCTATTTCCAGTCCGAGGGGTGAATTAGTTGTCAGGCCTTGGCGTAGAGGTTTTGTAGTGCTGCAACCCGGCGCACGGTGACGCCAAGGTATCGGGGGCGGGTGTTACATATGGGAGCAGCGGTAGCGCGGGCGCCCCTTTAAGGAACACCTGCAGGTGAGAGATGCGTGCCTGCTTATCGGTTCATTGCAGGTTTTGTGGTGGATGGGCGGGCCTCATCGGGAGCAAGCTCGCTCCCACAATTGACCGCGTGCGCAAGGTAAATGCGATTCCCTGTGGGAGCGAGCTTGCTCGCGATGAGGCCCGGAAGAACACTGTTCATCACCCGCCTAACGCTGGTTATCGCGATACTGACTCGGCGACAAACTGGTCAGCGCCCGAAACTGCCGGCTGAAGGCACTGTGGTCGGTGTAACCACAGCGCAAGGCAATCTCGGTGATCGGCAACTCGGTGTGCAGTAACAACCGCGAACCTTCCTCCAGGCGTGCCTTGTGAATCATTTGCCGTGGGGTGAGCTGGAACACCCGTTTGCAGTGTCGCTCCAATTGCGCCACGGAATAGCCAGCGATCGCAGTCAGTTCGGCGAGGCTGATGGAGCGGGCGAAGTGGCGGCGGATATGGGCATCCACGGCGGCGAGTTTCTGGTACGCCGGATGGTTCGACTGCGGCGATTGCAGGTCGCGGGAGATACCGGCCAGGCCCACGATCCGACCCTGTTCATCCTTCAACGCGAGTTTGTGGGTCAGGCACCAGATCGGCTGATTGCCATAATACAAATGCAACTCCAGCTGATCGGCCAGTTCGCGACCACTGGACAGCACGCGCCGATCCTGTTCGGTGTACAGCGGACCGAAGCGTTCCGGGAAAACCATTTCGGCGGTGCGCCCCAGCAGCTCGTCCCTGTGTCTGAAACCACAACGCCGGGCCAGGGTCTGGTTGACGAAGGCGTAGCGGGCCTCGCAGTCCTTGATGAAAAACACCACGTCCGACAAGGTATCGAGCAACGGTGCGATGGGCTGAAGGCTGTTCAGCAGCGTCGGCAGATCGCAAGGTGTGAAGGTGGTGAGCGATGGATACATGGCGCCGGGGGTCTGAGGGTGACCCCCGGGATCATAGAGACTCGGCAGCGTGGCCGAAACCCCCGGCACGGTCATCACGCTGGCGGGGTATCGTCCAGGGACATCAAGGTTTCGATCCGCGCCGGGCTGAAGGGTGGGCGCGGTGCCGAGGGCTGCCAACCAAACAAATGCTGTACTGCGCCGCCACACACCCGGCCCTGGCAGGCGCCCATGCCGCAGCGACTGGCGAGTTTGGCTTCGCGCCAGTCAGAGTGACCGGTCAATGCCGCGTAGGGCACGTCTTCGCAGCGGCAAACCAGGGTGTCGGGTTGGGCCAGGGACTTGAGTCGCGGGTCGAGGGCGAACGCGCTGTTCAGCGCCTTGGCAAAACCCTGCCAGCGCGCCCGGCGCGGCCACAATTGCCTGGCGGCTTGCAGATTGCCGACCGCCGCGTGGCCGGCAATCGCACCTTCCACCAAGGCCAGCTCACTGCCGCCGAACCCTGTGCATTCGCCCGCCGCATAATGATCGGCGCGATTGCTGGCCTGCCAGGCATCCACCGCGATGGCTTGATCTTCGATGGCGCAACCCAGTGCCTGACCCAACTGGATGTTCGGAATCAACCCGAATCCACAGGCCAGCCGATCACATTCCAACTCAACGATGTTGCCTTGTTGTTGCAGGCGCACGCCTTCGACTCGGTCGGTGCCAAGCGCCGCCAATACGTGGGTGGCGGTGCGGTAGCGGTGGTCGAACAGGCTGAACGATTGCAGCCATTTACCGGGCCAGCGCGGCAGTTGCGCGGCGAAACCGGCGAGGGCGCTGCGGCTGGCTTGTTCGGCGATGCGTTGCACTTGCGCGCCATGCTGTTTGGCGGTGGCGGCACTGGCCAGTAACAGCGGGCCGCTGCCGGCAATCACCACGCGCTCGTTCTGCACTGGCAAACCCGCCTTTATCAACGCCTGCAAACCACCCGCACCGGTGACACCCGGCAGGGTCCAGCCGGGGAAGGGCAGCAGTAATTCACGGGCGCCGGTGCACAGAATCAGTTTGTCGTAGCTGATCAACCAGCCATGGGCGTCATTTTCCACCAGCAGTTGTTTCGCGCCGGGGGCAGCGATCACCCGAGTACCGGCGTGATGGCGGATGTTGTTGCACGACGCCAGACGCTCGCGCAGGCGCCGGGCCTGACCGGGCACATTGGCTTGAGGTCCGTCGCGCCAGATTTGCCCGCCCGGCAGCGGGTTGTCGTCGAGCATGACAATGCGCGCGCCGCTGGGGGCGGCGGCAAGGGCGGCGCTCATCCCGGCAGGGCCCGCGCCAATGATCAACAGATCAGCGTATTCATTCATGGGCGAGTCTCCACCTGCATGCCGTCACGGCACAGGGTCTGGCAAGCCAGGCGACGCCGGCCATCGATGGTCACCCGGCATTCCTGGCAAATGCCCATGCCGCACAGCGGCGCACGGCGCTGACCGCTGACCGAGGTACGCGTGCAGCCGTCACTGGCCAACGCCAGGGCCGCGGCGACGCTGGTGCCTTCGGCGACTTTCAGGGCGTGGCCGTCCAGCAACAATTCAGGCATGGACCTGTTCTCCGAGAAAACGCTGGGGCAGATAAGGTTGTGCGGCCAGTGGCGGGGTTTCGTTGAACAGTTGGGCCACCAGTAAATCGGCGGTGCCGGGGGCGGTGGTTACGCCCAGTCCTTCGTGACCGACTGCCAGCCACAAGCCTTGATGTTGTGGATGTTGACCCACAAGCGGCAAGCCGTCGGGGCTGGCGGCGCGGAAACCGGTCCAGGCACGGATGCCATTGAGCCGGGCCAGCCCCGGCATGTACTCGGCGGCACGCTTGAGCATCTTCGCGAGCATCCAGCTTTCGACCTGCGGGTCGGTGGTGCCGAATTGCCGCGAGGCGCCGATGAACAGTTGCCCGGTGGGGCGCGGCTGGATATTGCAGGCGGTCGACGGCCCCGTGGCATTGTGGGCACTGGTGACGTAACCCAGTTCCACCAGGGTATGGGTGACGCTGCCGGGGTAGCGGTCAGTGATCAGCAAGTGGCCTTTTTTCGGCTCGATGGGCAATTCCGGGCACAGCTCGTTGGCTTGAATACCGTTGGCCAGCACCACGGCATCGGCACTCAACCAGTGACCATCATCGAGGCAGACGCGGTGGCCGTCGACCGCACTGACCCGTGCCCGGCGCTGGCGGATGTTCGGTGTTTCGAGCATCCATCCGGCCGTCGCCGGGGCGTATAGAATGCCGTCGCCATTGATCAGCAAGCCGCCTTCCAGTCCTTCGCGCAGTTCCGGTTCGCGCTGGCGCAGGGCATTGGCGCCGATCAATTCGCAAGCCACGCCCTGGGCTTGCAGGTTCAAGAATTTGCTGTAGGCCACCGCCATTTCTTCGGCATTGGCCGCCAGCCACAGCGTGCCGTTGCAGCGGTAGGCACAGCTGTCGGGCAGGTCCGCGCCCAGTTCGCGCCAGCGCTGCAACGAATATTGACTCAGGGCCAGTTCGGCGGGGTTGTCGTCGAGTACCAGCAAGTGGCCCATGCCGGCGGCCGTGGCCCCGTGCAGTCCGGCGTCCAACACCAGCACCTGCAAGCCGCGACGGGCCAGCGCCTGGGCACAGGCGGCGCCGATAATGCCGGCGCCGATCACGATCACATCGGCCACCTGGCCCTCGTTCATGGACGAATGCCCCAGGCGAACGGGTCGTCCTGTTCGATGATCAGGCTTGCCTCGGCACTGATGAACGCGCGCCCACGAATGGTCGGCACGATGCGCTCACCCTGCAGTTCGTAGGAACCCTCGAACTCGCTGCCGATGACGCTGGCCTGGCGCCAGATCTGCCCCGGTTGCAACTTGTCGTCGGCCGCCAGGCACGCCAGTTTGGCACTGGTGCCGGTGCCGCAGGGCGAACGGTCGTAGGCTTTGCCGGGGCAGAGCACGAAGTTGCGGCTGTCAGCGTGATCGTCGTCGGCGAACAACTCGACGTGATCGATCAAGCCGCCGTCTTCACCGCGAATGCCTTGGGCTTCCAGTGCCTGCTGCACGGCGAAGGTGTAAGCGGTCAGCGCTTCGAGGTTGTCGCCGGCCACCCGCAGGCCGTGCTCGGCGACCAGGAAAAACCAGTTGCCGCCCCAAGCGATATCACCGACCACTTGGCCGATGCCCGGCACCTGCACCGCCAGCGCCTTGCGATAACGGTAGGCCGCCACGTTGCGCACACTCACCGAATGGTCTTCGTGCAGGGTCGCCTGCACCGTGCCCACCGGCGTTTCGATGCTGTGCACGCCGGGGCCGATCTTGCCCAGGTGCGCCAACGACGCCACCAGGCCGATGGTGCCGTGGCCGCACATGCCCAGATAACCGGTGTTGTTGAAGAAAATCACCCCGGCACAGGCACCAGGGTCCACCGGCGCGCAGAGCAGGGCGCCCACCAGTACGTCACTGCCCCGTGGTTCCAGCATACAGGCGGCGCGCCATTGATCATGCTGTTCGGCTAATACCTGGCGCCGTTCGGCCATGCTGCCGGAGCCCAGGTCAGGAAAGCCGGCGGTCACCAGGCGGGTCGGTTCGCCGCCGGTGTGGGAGTCGATCACAGAGATGCGTTTCATGGGAGGGCCACGTCCATTCGGTTGAGTGAACGCAAGAGTGGCCCGTGCGGCGAGGTGGCGGCTTGATGGATTTAGTCTGTGTCGATGACGAAATCGGCACAGCATCCGTCGCTGTCAGTGGCTGTGGGGCAGGTGCTCGAACAGGGTCGTGCAGACGCCGGCAATGTGCTCGTCCAGAAGTTTCACCGCCAGGTCCACATCCCCGGCGCGGCAGGCCGCCAGGATCTCGCGATGTTCGTGATCGGCCCGTTCCTTACCGGCCGACAAGCTCATCTGCATGCGTAGATAACGCTCCAGCTTGTCGTTGACCGAACGGATCAGACTCACCAGAAACGGTCGCTGCGCAGGCTCGTACAGGCAGGAATGCAGCTCCCAGTTGAGCTCGGCCCAGCGCCCCACGTCGTCCTCGCCGATGAACTCCTGACAGATGCGCTCGGCACGGGCGAAGGTCTCTTCGGTCATGTTCGGAATGGCCAGGCGCAGAATCTTGTCCTCCAGCAACATCCGCACTTCGAACATCTGCGCCAGCTCCGCATCGGAAACCCGCGTGACCATCGCCCCGCGATTGCGCTGGAACATCACCAACCCTTCGGCCTCCAGCCGCTTGAGGGCTTCGCGCACCGGGATCTTGCTGACATTGAACTGGCGGGCGATGTCGTCCTGGCGGATCGGCTCATCCTCGGCAAAATGCCCGGCGACAATCGCATCCCGCAGATGGCGGGTGATGATTTCCGAAGTCGAAGGCGTGTTACCAAGGTCGGGTGCGTTGAGTTTGGTCAGGTTCACGGCGGCGGTCATTTGGAGTGAGATAGCGCTAGGGTATACGAAATTCTTTTGCTGATCTTCCCCGGTTCGACGTCGGTGCGCTCGTTTTCATTCAGGCCTGAGGCCGGAAAGGTGCTACCAGCAGAGTGAATCCTCCCACAAACAGTTTTAATTCCAGTAAATTGTGGATAAGGCAGACATTTCCTGAATAAAACACAAATACAGGGAATTATGCGTTTTGAACTGGATTGCAGTTAATTCTATAATGTTGTGTATTAAGCGGTGTATGGCGACGGAAGGCACGTTATGTTGGACTTAAGCTTCAGTAAACCGAGTGAGGTCGTCAAACGACTCTGCGATCGCCTGCGCACGGAACGGCTGGCTTTGCAGATGACGCAAGCCGATGTAGCCGGTCGCGCCGGTATCGGGACCAATACCGTGTCCAACCTCGAAGCCGGGCGCAATGTCGGGTTCGAGAATGTGGTCCGTGTGGCTATGGTCCTTGGACGAACCAAGGAGCTCGAAGGACTGTTCTTGCCAAAGCTGGACAGCCTTGAAGACATTCGCCGATACGAAAACAGTGTCAATCGTCATCGTGCCAAGAGGAAGTCCGACAATGCTTGAGCAGGTTGACGTCTACTACGAGGGTTGGGGTGAACGTTGGCTGTGGGGCACGCTTGTGTCTACGACCGCCATCACCGGTCGCCCACAGATTGTGTTTGAGTACAGCAATGAAGCGAAGAGTAGAGGTCTGGAGCTGTCGTCCTACACACTTCCATTGGAGGGGCCCCAGTTGCGTCGAGGCTTTCCGTCCCACCATCTGGGCCTGCCAGGGCCTGTCTATGACGCGTTGCCTGATGGTTGGGGCATGCTGCTGATGGACCGGTTGTTCAGGCGCCATGGCCGCAACACAGCACGCATAGGACCTCTGGAGCGGCTGGCCTATATTGGCAACAATGCCATGGGGGCAATGTCGTTCGAGCCTGTGGTGCCCGAGGGGCAGGAGCCGCAAGCGCATATCCCCCTCGAGCTGCTTGCGGTTGAGATTCGGGAAGTTCTAAGTGGTGAAGGTGGGGAATTCCTGCAGACGTTGCTGCTGGTGGGGGGCTCGCCCCAAGGCGCCAGGCCAAAGGCGTTGGTCTATCGTGACCCTCAATCTGCAGCCTTTACCACTGCCGCCAGGCCAGGCTTTGAAGCCTGGCTGATCAAGTTCCCGGCAAAAGAAGAGCATCCCGAGGTGTGCGCTATCGAAATGGTCTATGCCGAGTGCTTGCGCCTGTGCGGCATCCAGACCCCGGACACCCAGCACTTCAGTCTGCCCAACGGGCTGGCAGCCTTCGCGAGTAAACGCTTTGATCGTATAGACGGTCAGCGCGTACCCATGCAAAGCCTTGCAGCCTTTACCGGGGCCGACTACAAGTCACCGGGGGCCCTGGACTATGTCAACTTCTTGCGTGCGACACATATGTGCACCAACGATGTGCGAGAGAAAGCTATCGCCTTCGAGCGTGCCGTCTTCAATGTGGCGTTCAACAACCGGGACGACCACCCCAAAAACTTCGCCTACGTCATGTCGCCGTCCGGTGCATGGCAGCTGGCGCCAGCCTACGACGTGACTTTCTGCGAGGGACCGGGCGGTTATCACCAGATGGACGTGATGGGCGAGGCCTTGGAGATTGGCCGGGATGCAATGCTCAGACTTGCAGACGAAGCAGAGGTCTCAGTGGAGACTGCTGGCGGCATCATTGACAGGTGTTGCCGCGTCGCCAGCCAGTTTGCGGCCATCGCCGAGAACATGTACCCAGGCGCGATCACCCAGGACACCCTGGATACCATTCAAGGCCGAATCGACGAGAACATCGGCCTGCTGCGCTAACGCCACTGCTCGCCTGCAACTCGAGGCTCATGGACGCTTAGGTGCTTTAAAGACTATCCGGATCCCCGAAGAACATCTGAATCCGCGACCGTAACCAGCGCTCCCCCGGATCATTGTCCTGCGACCCGCGCCACGCCATGTGCAGTTCAAAGCTGCGCACCGGCAACGGCGGATCTTCCGCGCGCACACCTCCCGCGGCCGTCAGCGCATCGGCCGTGTAGTCCGGCACGGTTGCGACGATGTCGGTACCGGCCAGCAAGGTGCTCAAGCCATTGAACTGCGGCACCGCGAGCACCACATGACGTTTGCGCCCGAGCTTTTCCAGTTCTTCATCTATGAAGCCGCTGAGGTCGCCGGCGAACGACACCAGTGCATGGGGGCGCGCGCAGTAATCATCCAGGCTCAATGGCCCCGGCACGGTGTCGGCGCGCAACAGCTTGGGCTGGCTGCGGCGCAGTACCTTGCGCTTGGCGTTGGCCGGCAGGTCGGTGGTGTAGCTGACGCCGATGGAGATCTCGCCGGAGGCCAGCAACCCCGGCATCAGGATGTAGTTGACCCGACGCACCACCAGCACGATCCCCGGCGATTCGGCGCGCAGGCGCTTGAGCAGCATGGGCAGCAAGGCGAATTCGACGTCGTCCGAAAGGCCGATGCGGAACACGGCGGTACTTGTGGCAGGATCGAACTCGGCCGCACGGCTGACCGCGGTGGAAATCGAATCCAGTGCCGGCGAGAGCAGGGCGAAGATCTCGATCGCCCGGGCGGACGGCTCCATGCTGCGGCCGGTACGCACAAACAGAGGGTCATCAAACAACCCGCGCAGGCGTGAGAGTGCCGCACTGATGGCCGGCTGGCCGAGGAAGAGTTTTTCCGCAGCACGGGTCACGCTGCGTTCGTGCATCAATGTTTCAAAAACGATCAACAGGTTCAGGTCGACACGACGCAGGTCATTACGATTCATCTGGAGTCCTGGCAGAGTCAGCAAACTTGACGTGGGCGGCCATATGAGAACAATGGCCAGCAGGAATATTACGGGGAAAGGCTGGTACTCTGCACCGGGTAATTCAGATTTCCTGAAAAGGTGGCTTCGGTTTCTTGCGGCATTTCACAATGTCGCCGCCCCTGCGGAATCAATGACAGGCATGTCGACTATTAATACCCACTGATAGTGTTGGGTTGAAAGCCCAGCTAGAGTTCAAGGCATTAGAGGTTCATTTGGCGAGGTTTGCGATGTCCCGCACGATCCGTTTTCACAAGTTTGGTCCAGCCGAGGTGCTCAAATGCGAAGAGCATGCGGCGGCTCTGCCTGCACCGGGCGAAGTGCAGGTGCGCGTCGAGGCCATTGGCATCAGTTGGTACGACACTCTCTGGCGCCAGAACCTGGCGTCATCCCGCGCCCATCTGCCTTCCGGCCTCGGCCAGGAAATGGCCGGTATCGTCACGGCTGTGGGTGAGGGGGTGGATGACCTGGCGATCGGTGACAAGGTCGCCAGTTTCCCGGCCCAAAGCCCGAACGACTATCCGGTCTACGGAGAACTGATTGTCCTGCCGCGCTCGTCGCTGACCCGTTACCCGGACGTGCTGAGCCCGATCGAGGCCAGCGTGCATTACACGCCGCTGTTGGTCGCCTATTTTGCTTATGCCGACCTGGCACGGGTCAAACCCGGGCAATTCGCCCTGGTGACCGACGCCAGCCATTGCGCCGGACCTTCGTTCGTACAACTGGGCAAGGCCTTGGGTGTGCGAGTGATTGCGGCAACCAAGTCAGCAGAAGAGCGTGAGTATCTGTTGTCGCTGGGCGCCGAAAAAGTCATCGTTACCGAGGAAGAAGATCTGCTGATACGGATCAACAAGATCACCGATAACCGCGGTGTGGACGTGGTCTTCGATGGCTTGGGCGGTCCTCAGATGTCCTTGCTGGGCGATGTGCTGGCGCCTCGCGGCAGCCTGGTGCTGTACGGCCTGCAAGGTGGCAACCAGACGCCATTCCCGGCCTGCGCGGCGTTCCAGAAGAACATTCAGTTCTTCGTGCACTGCATCGGCAACTTCACCGGCAAGCCGGAACTGGGCATCATCCAGGACCAGGTCGCACTGCAACGTGCCTTGCGCGACATCAACCAGTTGACCGCTGACCGCGTGCTGCTGCCGCTCAAGACTCGGGTCTTCCCGTTTGCCGAGGTGGTCGAGGCACACCGCTACATGGACGAATGCCCTTGCCGCGAGCGGGTCGCCCTGCAGGTCGAACCGGCGTAGCACTTAGCCCCAAGCGCCGACGCAAAAGCCCCCCCCAAGAGTCCGTGCCCACACGGACTCTTTCGTTTGTGCCCCCCCCAAAAAAAGGTTCTTCACGGAATCCCGGGGAACACAGATAAAAAAATATCTGTAGGAGCTGCCGAAGGCTGCGATCTTTTGATCTTCAGCAATCTCCAGATCGCAAAAGCAAGATCAAAAGATCGCAGCCTTCGGCAGCTCCAGGGGAATGCGTGCACCACCAAACAACGAGGTCGAGCGCAGGTTCTGAGCATTGGGCAACCCGGCATGGATGGCGGCGGGCTCTGCAGAAGCGAGCTTGCTCCGGGCGGCGTTCCGACGAAAAACCTGAGAGCACCGCGGGGTGTCAGGCTCCCCGCAGCATCGTTGACCTCCATCGCGAGCAATCGAGCGTCGACCGGCTGCTCCTACAGAAGAGAGAAGAGCAAAAAAAACCGTCGATCCGCAGACCGGTCCAGCAACTGAACTGGTTTTTGCCCGTAATCTGTAGCTTCTAATCAGCCACTAAGCCCTGATAATTGAATGATTACTTTCATCTCAAGGAATGAGTCATGGCTGGGTGTCAGGCTAAAACTTTTCAATGTGCGCTCTCGGTGCATGCCTTCGATTTAGTTAGTTGTTGTGTAGTTGCCCAAAAGACAGCAACAACTTCTTTCCTTATTTCTTGTGTTAAGTGTCTGTGGGACTGTGTCGGACGTTTCCTAGGACTTCGTCTCCAATCAAAAAAACCCTTGCCAGCTGGGCGCTACAGCCTTGTCTTCGGCGCGCCTCAGAAGGGTTGTTACGATCGTTTCAAATGATTTCCATAAAATTCAATTGCTAGCATTTGGCAATAAAGTCGATGACTCCATTCGTGCAGACAGTCCAGCGGAATGTGCTGTTTGCGCGAAATTGAACTTACGAGTACCAGGTAAATAAAGATGACCAGCATCCATGACCAAGCGATGAACTATGTCTATCAACAAGTGCTGCAGCGATTGCTGGGTTTCTTCTCCCGTGCCGAACGCACTGCAATGCAGTTGTTGATTCAGCGTCTGGCAGTGGCGGCAGGGGGCATGGAGCGTATGGGTGATTTCAAGGTGTTGGTGGTCCAGTCCGGGGCCCGCGACAACTGCTACAGCCTGGCGCTGTTACGCGCGGCGCAATTGACCATTGCCACTCGGTCCCCGACGACATTCCAGTTGCGCATCGCCTCGTTGCGGTTGAACGGGACAAGCCGGGCGGCCGAGCAAAACATGCACCGGACCAACAGCGCACTGTTTGTCTATGACGATCCGCGGGTCGAGGTGCTGATGGTCGACGACCGGGAAATCCTGCCGTTCGATCACCTGACGCCGATCTCCGACGCCGGCCGCGAGTCCAGCCGCCTGAACCTGCTGCTGATCGGCCATCGCCGGGAGTGGCGCGGCGGTTTCGACCTGTGGGATGACGGGTATCTGGCCACGGGAGAGTTCTATGGGCAAATCGCCCGCTGGGACGGTGGTGTCGACGCTTTGCTCGTCAGTGACACGCCGCGTCAGCAGAAACGGTTCATCGACGGCCTGAAGCGTGCCGCCACCAAGGCAGGGCTAAAGCCCTCGCACGTGGGCGAGGCTGGCCATGAGGGGTTGTTTGTATTGCTCGATGAACTGGGCAGCGACTGTTATCAGGCGTTCTATACCGATGGCGGCCAGGCCCGATGGCGTCCTGAAGAGCGCTTTGAGACCTGTCGCCGTGCCACCTGCATCGACATTCACGACCTGCTGGTCAGTAACCTGGAGGAGCGCTGGTCATTGCTGACTGAATTTCTCGGCTTCCAGCCTGACGAACTGTCCGCGCAGATCAGCGACAACGAATTCGTCAGCGCGTCAATCTCGGCGCACGTGCGTGGCTTGCAGGCGAGCTTCGTGCAGGGGCGCGATTACCAATCAGGCGTTGCGCAATACCTGCAACGCGCCCTGGTGATGATGCGCCGCAAGCGCGTGCCCGAGCGTTTGTGCGAGCAAGCCATCGAGTTGTTCGGCAACCCGGCGACACTGGGCGACCAGCGTGCCCGCGCGGCGGCCGAGGCGCAAAAGACCCTGGGTCTGAGCGAGGCACAGCTGGTATGTCTGCTTTTTTCGCCGTTTATCGAAGAAGGTGCGGGGCTTGAGCGATTTTTGCGTCAGTGCCATCCGGGCATGCTGGTGGCCATGCCCGAGTTGCACCGGGCCATGCAGGGGCAGCCGGTCGCCGAACAGATCATGCAATGGATGATTGATGTCAGCGGGCTGCCCGTCAGCCTGATTGGCCGGCTGTATCGCATGGAGCGGGCGCCAGGCAGCGGTGATGGGGCGCCCGAAGCACAGATCCAGTGCGCCGCGTTGCAAGAGGCAGCGGGCGATCCTGACACCGGCGACACCTTGGTGGATGAATGGTCGGCGGGTCACTGAGGGTGGGCGGACTATCAGCCCGTGCGGTCGGCCTTCAGCCATGAAAGGTCCACGAGAAACGGATTTCGCCTATCAGGCCGTTTATCGGTATCTGGGCAGCCTGATCAATGAGTCCGAAGGGGATTCACGCATCCGCCTACCGTCGCTGCGGCAGCTGGCGGAACGCCTAAACGTGTCGATCTCGACCATTCAGTACGCTTATTCGCTGCTGGAGAAGGAAGGGCGTGTGTTTTCGGTGGCCAAGTCGGGTTATTACGCGTTGCCGGTGTCCTCTTTCAACCCGCAGGACAGCGGCAGCGATCTGCTCGAAGCCGTCTATGTCAATGCCAGGCGTCCGGGGATGCTGGTCCTGAGCGCCGATGAACCGGCGTTGCTGCAACCGCTCGACAGTCCCTTGTTGCTGCTGGAGCGGGAGTTGCTGCGCCAGTATCCCCGGCAGCCGCAGTCGCCCTCGCAACCCTGCGGCGAGCTCGAGCTGCGCACTGCCCTGGCCGCACGCTACACCACGTCTCCCATGCGTTACTGGCACGCCGATGATGTCTACATCGGTGCCGACCTGAGCGGCGTCCTGGAAATCCTCATCGCCGTGCTGGGCTTGAAGGACGCCACGGTAGTGGTTGAGTCGCCGTGCGACTGGACGATCCTGCGATTGTTGCAAGGCGCCTGCGTGCGGGTGATCGAGTGGCCTGTGCAAGCCGATGGTTGCCTCGATCCGCAACGGCTGAAAACCTTGCTGGAGACCGAGCCGGTGCGCCTGGTGCTGCTGTCATCGGCCCTGAACATGCCCCGTGGCAGTCTGGCGCCTGAGGAAAACAGGCAGGCCATTGCCCGGCTGTTGGCCGCGCATGACAGTTGGGTGCTGGAAAACGACTGTTATGGCGAACTCGGATTCGACCCGGGCGGCCTGCGCTTTCGCGACTTGCTGGACCCTGAACGGCTGATGGTGTTTTCCACGTTCGAGAAAATCGTTGGACCGGAAGCGCCCTACGGCTACCTGCTTTCAAGGCACTTGAGCACCGAGCTGCAACGGCACTTCCTGTTGCGTTCGTTTCGACTGTCGCCGATTCGCCAGAAAGCCATCGCCCGTTTGTACAGCAGCGGCCGCATCGATCAACACCTGCTGGTGCTGCGCCGGCTACTCAAGGAGCGCAAGAGCCAAATGACCCAGTTATTGCAGGAGCGACTGGGTGATGCCTTGCATTTCGTCGAGCCGCAAGGCGGTGCAACGATCTGGGTGCGTTCGTTGCGTCGGGTCAATGTCCGTCGTGTGTTCCAGCGCCTGCTGGCACAACAGCTGGTCATCGCGCCGGGGGAACTGTTCAGCCTCCAGGGTCTGCACGGGCAGCATTTGCGCCTGAGTCATACTTTCGGCGGCGATCACAACCTGGCGGCCGCGCTGGGACTGCTGGGAGATGCGCTGCGCCTGGAATCGATCGAGTGAGTGACAAAAAATAACAACCTCCATTGTGTGGGATCGATCCCATCGCGTTGCGGTCAAACTGCCAGTAAACTGCTGCTCACTTCCTGAACCACTCTATTCCAGAGGTTTTGCATGACACTCAGTCCTTTTGCGGGTAAACCGGCGCCGGCAGAATTGTTGGTCGACATCCCGCGACTGGTAACGGCCTATTACACCGGCCAGCCTGATGCCGCCATTTCGACCCAGCGCGTTGCCTTCGGCACGTCGGGGCACCGCGGCAGCTCGTTCGACCTGAGTTTCAACGAATGGCACGTGCTGGCGATCAGCCAGGCCATTTGCCTGTATCGCGAAGCTCAGGGCATCGACGGCCCGCTGTTCGTCGGTATCGATACCCACGCGCTGTCCACGCCGGCCGGTGCCAGCGCCCTTGAAGTGCTGGCGGCCAACGGCGTGACCGTGATGATTGCCACTGGCGACGAGTACACCCCGACGCCGGCCATTTCCCATGCGATTCTCTGCTACAACCGTGGCCGCACCAGCGGCCTGGCGGACGGCATCGTCATCACGCCGTCGCACAACCCGCCTCAAAGCGGTGGCTACAAGTACAACCCCACCAACGGTGGTCCGGCCGATACCCACATCACCAAGTGGATCGAAGCCAAGGCCAACGAATTGCTGGCCAACAAGCTCGCAGGCGTCAAGCGCATCAGCTACGAGCAGGCCCTCAAGGCCGGCACCACCCATCGTCACGATTACCTCAACACCTATGTCGCCGACCTGATCAACGTGATCGACTTCGACGCCATCCGCGATGCCAAGCTGCGCCTGGGCGTCGATCCGCTGGGTGGAGCAGGGGTGCGCTACTGGTCGGCGATTGCCGAGCATTACCGTCTGGACCTGGATGTGGTGAACAAACAGGTCGACCCGACCTTCCGCTTCATGACCGTCGACTGGGACGGCCAGATCCGCATGGACCCATCGTCCAGCCATGCCATGCAAGGCCTGATCGGCCTGAAAGAGCGCTTCGACGTGGCGTTTGCCTGCGACCCTGACCATGACCGCCATGGCATCGTCACGCCGTCCGGTGGTTTGCTGGCACCGAACAACTACCTTGCCGTTGCCATCGACTACCTGTTCCAGAATCGTCCGCAATGGCGCGCCGATGCTGCCGTGGGCAAAACCGTGGTCAGCAGCGGCTTGATCGATCGCGTGGCCAAACGCCTGGGCCGTCGCCTGTACGAAGTGCCGGTCGGCTTCAAGTGGTTTGCCGATGGACTGTTCGACGGATCCCTGGGTTTCGGCGGCGAAGAAAGCGCCGGTGCTTCGTTCCTGCGCAAGGACGGCGGCGTCTGGAGCACCGACAAGGACGGTTTGATTCCGGCCCTGCTGGCTGCCGAGATGACGGCCCGGACCGGTCGCGATCCGAGCCAGGCGTACCGTGCCTTGACCGATGAACTGGGTGAGCCGTTCTCGGTACGGGTCGACGCCAAGGCCAACCCGGAGCAAAAAGCCCTGTTGAGCAAGCTGTCGCCGCAACAGGTCACCTCGACCCAGCTGGCAGGCGAGCCGATCCAGAGCATCCTCAGCCACGCACCGGGCAACGACCAGGCCATTGGCGGTCTCAAGGTCATGACCGAAAACGGCTGGTTCGCGGCGCGTCCGTCGGGCACGGAAGACATCTACAAAATCTACGCCGAAAGCTTTGTCAGCGACGACCACCTCAAGCAACTGGTGGCCGAGGCGCAAACGCTGGTGGATGGTGCCATTACCTCGAAGTAAGCGCTGTAACTCCCACTGGAGTTGTATGTAACCCTGTGGGAGCGAGCTTGCTCGCGATAGCGGTCTGTCAGTCAATATCAATGCTGGATGCCAGGCCGCCATCGCGAGCAAGCTCGCTCCCACAAAGGGTTTGCCGCAGCAACTAAAAAGGGGCGACCAACACGGTCGCCCCTTTTTTTGCGATTGCCCTCAGCAGGTCACGCCAGATCCACCAACACGATCTCACTGTCCTCGATGGCCGTCACACGCAGCACCTGCTCATCGGCCACCGCGACACCGTCTCGAGCTTCTGCACGCAAGCCATTGACTTCAATGACCCCGGTCGCCGGAACCAGGTAGGCACGACGACCGCTGTCCAACAGATATTCAGCCGTTTCGCCAGCTTTCAGATTGGCGGCCACCAGCCGGGCATCGGCGCGGATGCGCAGGCTCTGCTCGTCGCCTTCCTTGCCGCTGGCCAGGGTGACAAAACCTTCACGGTCGCCTTTCGGGAACGGTTTGGCGCCCCAGGACGGTGCCAGGCCGGTCTCATTCGGGATGATCCAGATCTGGAAAATCCGGGTCGGCGTCGCTTCCAGGTTGTACTCGCTGTGGGCGATCCCGGTACCGGCGCTCATGACCTGGACGTCACCCGCTTCGGTCCGGCCCTTGTTGCCCAGGTTGTCCTGGTGGGTAATGGCGCCTTCACGGACATAGGTGATGATTTCCATGTCCCGGTGCGGGTGCTGCGGGAAACCGGTGCCGGGAGCGATCACGTCATCATTCCAGACCCGCAGGTTGCCCCAGTTCATGCGCTGTGGATCGTAGTATTCGGCGAACGAAAAATGGTGATGCGCATCCAACCAGCCGTGGTGAGCACCGCCAAGGGTTTTGAAAGGTCTGAGTTCAAGCATGATCGTCTCCAGAAAAGGTTCGTCATGGGGCGGGGCGCCTGAGCCACGAAGCGAGACCGGTGGTTGATGACGGCCATCATCCATCAGGCAACAATCGATAAAAAGCGTAAAAAATGCGGCATTCCCATCGAATCAATTGATATGAAACAGGTTCGAATCTTTCTCATCCAACCTTCACTTCATCGCATAAGCCAATGAGTCATAAGCAATTCACTAGAACTCAATGGCAAATGCAGACACCATAGCGCTCAACAGCCTCACACCCTGGAGTCAGTCCGCGTGCCGCAACACACCCCCGATCTTCCGCCTGAACTTCGCCCCCTGGCCGAGATGCCGCTGATCAAGCGCCTGCTCGCCCGGTTCTTCGGTTACAGCCTGACCCGCCTGCACGCCCAACATCGTGCGTCGTGGTTGCATGGCCAGGCCGACGGTTTTCGCAGCGGTCACAGCGCCGGGGTCGATTACGGCTACAGGGAAGGCAAGCTCGAGGGGCTGGAGGAGGGTCGGCAGGTCCTGCTGATCCGCGACTCGCGCTCAACTGAACACCGGCCACCGAATGTCGATGACCTGCTGTTCGACGATTGGCGCCTGCCGTTGAGTGCCGAATTGAAGAAGCGCATGAAGGCGGATGTCGCCCGGTTGCTGCCGGCCCATGCCCAGCCCAGCGCCGCACAGTGGAAAATGATTTTCAGCGATACGCCGTCCACCTCGGTGATCGCCGGTGCCGGCGCAGGCAAGTCGACCACGCTGGTATTGCGCATCTTGCTGTTGAGCCATTACCTGGGTTTCGAGCTGAGTTCGATGACGGTGGTGACCTTCACCCGTGAGTCGCGCAAGGACTTCATCAACAAGCTGATCGAACTGTTTGCGCTCTGGGGCCGCGCGATCAGTTTCAAGGAGGCGCGGGACCTGGTGCGCACCTTTCACTCGCGGATCCTGCCGATGGTGCGCAGTCTTCCGGGTTTCGAGCGTTTGCAGGCCTTCGAGAACCTCAGCCTGCGGGCTGCACAGGGTGACGAGGAGGTCGACAGCAATCCGTTCGACCTGCGTATCAACGACGCTCAGCGCCAACAGCTCAACGCCTGCTATCACCGTCTGCACAGTAGCGACGAGCGCTTTCGCGAACTGATCAAGCCATTGTCCCGGCATGCCTTGCAACTCAAGGAGCTGGAGCGGGATCACCCCGATGTGCAGAAACGCATGGGCGTCACCGAACTGGCGGCCAAGCGTGACGAAGAGTTGTGCGACGCCATTGAAGACCTGTGGTTTCGCGCCGGTGCCTGGCCCATCAAGGGCATCGAACCGAATCGCCAGTCGTTCGATATCAACGGCTCGACATTCCACTGTCACGGCTACATCCCGACGCTGGACGCCTGGGTGGTGCTGGGGTTCGATCCTCGGGAGAACCCGCAGGTCACGCGGCCCAATGCCAAGCTGACGGTGCGAGCAGAATGGGCAGTAAAGCGCACCTTGTTTCAAGCTTTCTGTCGTAAGCCATTGATTTGGTTGGATAGTTACGAGTCATCAAAACGTGTGCTGGCCTCTCTGGCGGGCGATGCCAGCGCCGGGCCGGGCTTCGATTACAAGGTCAAGGGCGAACTCGCTTCCGCACCCTTGCTCGATTGCTTTGTCGCCGCCGCCGGGTTCATCGAAAACCTCGGGCTGGATGTGCCGAGTGCCGTGGGACAGATGAGTTTCGCCAAGGACGATCCCGACCGGTACTTCTTCGAGGCCCTGAGCCTTTACTGGCGGGCGCTGGAAGATCATTTGCTCGACCAGAAACCACCGATCATGACCTACAACCGGATGTTCGCCCTGTTCAGCGAGCATTCGCCGGAGAACCTCAAGCTGTTGAGTGATGACCTGCTGCGGCCGTTGTCACACCTGATGATCGACGAATTCCAGGACGTTTCGCCGCAAATCGTCTCCTGGATCAGGGCCAGCCTGGCGGAGATCCGCAGTCGCGGGCCGGCCATGCACGTCGGGCGGGGTGCCCAGCGTTCCTCGTTGCTCTGTGTGGGCGATGACTGGCAATCCATCTATGGCTGGCGCGGCAGTTCGCCGAGCTACTTCATGGAGTTCAACAAGGAGTTCCCGTCGCCGAGCACCACCAAGGTCATGCTCAGCGACAACTACCGCAGCCACCAGCACATCATCGATGCCGCCGAGCACATCGTGCGCGCAGCACCGGCGATTGCCGGGAAGAAAGCCAAGGCCAGCGGTGAACCCAAGGCATTGCTGCCGGTGAACGTCCTCGATCGTGATGACCAGGGCATGGCGCAGCGCCTGATGGAGCATTATCGAAAGGGTGATTCAATCTTGATGCTTTATCGAAAAAGTAGCGATAAGTCATTGATAGAAAAGCATATTCAGTCAGTACTTAATGTTGATTCGAGCTTGCCCCATGCCGCTCGCAGGCTCAAGCAACTGACGTATCACAGCGCCAAGGGCCTCCAGGCCGATGCGGTGTTTTTGCTGGGCGACTGCCAACACCTGACCAGTTCGCCCTACAAGAATCAGGTTTACCGGATGGCGGGCCTGGGCAAGGCCGGTGACAGCGAGCCCTACGACAATGCCCAGAAGGACGAGATCCTGCGCCTGGCCTACGTGGGTATTACCCGCGCCGTCAGCCATTGCTACTGGTACGTCGACGCACAAGACACCCAGGCCGCGAACATGCCCAAGGCGTCCGACCGGATCGGCAAGGGCAAGGCGTTCTTTGCCGACCATCGACAGGGCAAAGCGTCAGCCTGAAACACAAAAATCGCAGCCCTCGACAACTCCCGTAGGAGCTGCCGAAGGCTGCGATCTTTTGATCTTTTTTGTTCGCGTTCCGCCCTCAGGCATAACTCCTGAGAGCCTGCGGTGGAACGAAAGCTTCAAGTTCATCCTCCACCGCTTCGATTATTCGTTCTACATCCGCGGCATTCATGACGGTGGCGCAAGGAATGCCGGCAATGGCGATCATGGTCTCGCCAGTGGCACGATCGAAAAGACGGGCAATCATGCTGCCCGGCGCGTCCATGCTCGCCTCGAAACCCATGGGATGAAAATGCCAGCGCATCAGCTGGCAGGCGTTTGGAAACGTGACCTTACTGAACCCTCTATTCATGTGTTGCCCGCCTTCAGTATCGAGCGCTTCCTTTAGCTCATGGTAGGAGGGAAGAACCTTCAATGGCTCAACCAGTGACAGTCTTTAAAAGTAGCATCCGAATGTGAAAAGAATGTGGTTTTTTCAGCTCGTTTGGCGATTGCCACCCTTTTTTTGATTCAGGTCACGCTTGCTTGATATTGGCGGCCCGAAACCCGCATCCGTTTAGTCGTTGAAGACAAAGCGGAAGTTGGGCAAGCTCGGTTTTTTCCGTCGAGACTTTCAATGCACGCCGAGGATGATGGCCCGCTGCAAACCCAGGCCACGGGCGAGACGGTCATGCGCTATCACTTGCGCTGGAAGCACCGGGACCTGGACGGGGTCATGGCGCTCTATCACCCTGAAGTCCAGTACAACGACTTTTTCCAGAATCGGGTCATGGGCCTGGCCGAACTGCGCGACTACGTGGGCAGCAGCATGCCCCGGGATCCGGATGAAGCGCTGGAGCACTCCGACCGCATTCGACTGGACGGCAACACCGCCTTCATTCAGTACCGCATCACCCTGCGCGGAGGTGAAGGACTGGTGTCGTTCCGCGCCAGCGAGGCGATCACTGTCAAGGACGGGCTGATCTGGCGGGTCAATGAATACGCTTCGCTGGTGCATGAGCAACCCGTCAGCAAAGCCACCTCCGGCCAGCGCCCGGCGGTCAGCCGGCTGGGCCTGTCGCCTCGCCAGTTGAGCTTCATGGCCGATGACCTGCAGCAGTATTTCCAGCGCCAGCAGCCGTATCTTGACCCGGAGCTCGACCTGCAACGGGTGGCGAACGAGTGCGGGTACAGCCGTAACCAGATTTCCTACCTGTTGAACCAGGTGCTGGGCCAGAGCTTCTATCGCTACGTCAACCAGGCGCGCCTGCAACACTTGCTCGCGGCGCTGGATGACGCCACGCCACCGCTGCGTATCGATGAACTGGCGTTCGCCGCCGGATTCAATTCGCTGTCGGCGTTCTACAGCTGTTTCCGCCAGCATACCGGCCAGTCACCCAAGGCCTACGTCAAACAAATTTCTTTGCGTGCACGCGCGCAAGACAGCGCCTGAGCCCACGCACTAGGATCGACGCCATCGAAGTTTTTCAGTGGCGGAGTCTTGCATGCCGGCGTGGCGCACTATCAGTTTGTGGATGGACCAGCTCGACGAGCCGTTGTTGGCGCGTCCGGCGCTGGAGCGGGACCTGGATGTGGACGTGGCGATCATCGGCGCCGGCTACACCGGTCTCTGGACCGCGTACTACCTCAAGCAGCAGAAACCGGAGCTGAACATCGCCATTGTCGAAGCGCAGACCGCCGGTTTCGGCGCGTCGGGGCGCAATGGCGGCTGGTTGATGGGCAACTTGCTGGGTGAAGATCGCCTGCTGGCCGGTTTGCCGGTCGAAGAGCGTCGCGCTTCCTACGATTTGTTGCATGGCATTCCGGATGAAGTGGAGATTGTCCTCGAACGTGAGGGCATCGACTGCGATTTCCGTAAAGGCGGGGTGCTGTATTGCGCTGCGCGTTATCCGGAGCAGGCGACCAGCCTGCGTCACTACCTGGACGATCTCCACCGCCAGGGCCTCGACGATAGCCACTATCGCTGGTTGAGCCCGGAACAACTGGCGCAGCAGATCCGCGTCGCCAAACCCTATGGCGGCATCTATGCGCCGCACGTGGCGACCATCCACCCGGCCAAGCTGGTTCGCGGGCTGGCCCGGATGGTGGAGCGCCTGGGGGTGAGGATCTACGAAAACAGCCCGGTCACCCATTGGCAATCCGGCAGCCTGCGCACGACGAAAGCGTCGGTGCACTGTCACTGGGTCGTTCCGGCAGTGGAAGGCTACTCCGTCACCTTGCCGCCCCTGGGGCGCTATCAGATGCCGGTGCAGAGCCTGATCGTCGCAACCGAGCCGCTGTCGGCGGCCACTTGGGATGAAATCGGCCTGAGCCGTGGCCAGGCGTTCAGCGAGGCCAGTCGACAAGTGACCTACGGCCAGCGCACCGCTGACAACCGTTTGATCTTTGGCGCCCGTGGCGGCTATCAGTTCGCCGGCAAGCTGCGCCACGACTTCGAGCTGACCACCGATGAAAAAGACCTGCGGCGCTACCTGTTCGGCGAGCTGTTCCCGCAGTTGAAGAACGTGCAGATCACTCATTCCTGGGGCGGCAACCTGGGCATGTCCCGGCACTTCAAGCCGCACATGCTCTGCGACCGGGCCAAAGGCATCGCCTTGTCCGGCGGCTACGGCGGGGAGGGCGTTGGCGCCAGCAACCTCGGTGGACGCACGCTCGCCGACCTGATCCTGGGGCGCGACACCGATCTGGTGCGCCAGCCGTGGGTCCTTGCGCAGCGGGGCCTCGACGCGCTCAGGGCCTGGGAGCCGGAACCGATCCGCTGGCTTGGCTACAACGCAATCATCCGCAGCTTTGTCCATGAGGACCAGACCCTGGCCAACCCGGCTACCGCGCCCTGGCGGCGCAAGCTGGCGAGCGGGGTGGCCGGGTTCATGGAAGGTTTCATGCACTAAACGGCGCGCTCTTCATCGACAGGCCATATCGACAGGTAATCCCATGAGCATCACGCAATTCAAGCACACCGCAACCCTGAAACTGGAAGAGTCCAACCCGGTCGCCGTGCCCTTGGGCACGCCCGTGGCCGTAGCCTCGACCACCAGCGTCGAACGCGACGACGGCGTCGAGACCGGCGTCTGGGAATGCACCCCAGGGCGCTGGCGGCGGCAGATCGTCGCCCAGGAGTTCTGTCACTTCATCCAGGGGCGCTGCACCTTCACCCCGGACGGCGGTGAAACGCTGCACATCGAAGCCGGCGATGCACTGATGTTGCCGGCCAACAGCCTCGGTATCTGGGACATCCAGGAAACCGTGCGCAAGACCTACGTCCTGATTTTCTGATCCTTGATTGCCTGCCAACAAAAACAACCTACAGGAATCGACTCATGCTCCGAAAGACACTGACCCTGGCTCCGCTGCTGCTTGTTGCATCGATCAGTCAGGCGGCCGAAACCGTCAAAATCTATAACTGGTCGGATTACATCGCGCCGGACACCACGAAAGACTTCCAGAAAGAAACCGGCATCGGCTTCACCTACGACGTCTACGACAGCAACGAAACCCTCGATGGCAAGCTGATGACCGGCAAATCCGGTTACGACGTGGTGTTTCCGTCCAACCACTTCATGGCGCGGCAGATTGAGGGCGGCGCACTGAAGAAGCTCGACAAGAGCCAGTTGCCGAACTGGAAAAACCTCAACCCGGTATTGCTCAAGGCCTTGCAGACCAACGATCCGGGCAACGAGCACGGCTTCCCGTACCTGTGGGGCAGCACCGGCATCGGCTACAACGTTGCCAAGGTCAAGGCGGTGCTGGGCGACAACGCCCCGGTGGATTCCTGGGACTTGATTTTCAAGCCCGAGAACATGCAGAAGTTGCAGAAGTGCGGCGTGGCCATTCTCGACAACGGCCCCGAACTGCTGCCGGCCGCGTTGAACTACCTCGGCTTGCCGCCTCACAGCAAGAACCCGGACGACTACAAAAAGGCTGAAGCCTTGCTGTTGAAAGTGCGGCCGTATGTGAGCTATTTCCACTCGTCCAAGTACACCAGTGACCTGGCCAACGGTGATATCTGCATCGCGGTCGGTTTCTCCGGCGACATCCTGCAGGCGGAAAACCGCGCCAGGGAAGCCAACAATGGTATCGACATCGGTTATGCGATTCCCAAGGAAGGCGCCGCCATCTGGTTCGACATGGTCGCGATGCCGGTCGACGCTCCTGATGAAAAGGCCGGTTACGCCTTCATGAACTATCTGCTGCGCCCGGACGTCATGGCCAGCGTCAGCAACTACGTGCACTACGCCAATGGCAACGAGCAGGCTGACAGCCTGATCGACCCGGCGATCAAGAACGACACCAAGGTTTACCCAAGCCCGGAAATGATGGGAAAACTCTTTGCCCTGGAAGCCATGCCATTGAACATCGACCGGGTTCGCACGCGCGTGTGGAACAAGATTCGCACCGGCAGCTGAAGACCTTGTCAGGCAATCGGGACAGGATGTCCCGTTGCCATCCTTGTCAGCCAACCGGCTCGGCTGCGCAACTCATCTGGCCTGAGCCGGGTATCTGGAAAAAAACGTCATCGCCGATTTGCCAGAAGCTGTAGCTGCCTTTGTAATCCTTGCCCGTGTACTGGGTTCCGGAATTGTTCGGCACCTGGTTCAGCGTCACCGAGGAGTTGGCCCATTTGAGGAACACCACGCCCGGTTCGACCGTAAAGAAGGTCGCGGCCACCAATGCGTTGAACCCTGCGCAACGATAAGCCAAGGGGCCTTCGGTGAGCCGGCTCGGGTCCTTGGTTCTGGCAATGGCCGAACCCTGACGCAGTTGGAACGCACGCTCGGCATAACTGGCGATGACGCACGTCCTGGCTTGCGGCCCGGCACCACAGCGGTTACGGGACTCCATCCAGAACCGATGATCTATCTCGACTTTATTCGGGCGCGGCACTGAATGTTCGTCGGTGAGCGCCAGGAGATACAGACGATCGAGTTCCAGGTCCATGCGCGCCAACTGAGCGTCGTGACAGACAAGCTTTTCGGTGGATGCCTGGGGCGTAGTGCAATCGAAACTGGTTTTGTACGTCGGCAAGGGCTTTGGTTTTGGTTTTGCCTTTGTAGCGGCGTCACAAAAGCTCGCCGTCACGCACGCGCTGACGGCGAGCACAGAGGCCAGAAGTGGCATGACCATTTTCATTTCGGCGTCACCTGAGTCTTTGCGTGATGCCCGTATTGCAACGCCTGTGTCGAAGCGTTGCACATTCATTCGGTCGCACGGGGTCTATCGAGTGTAAGGCAGTGCTCGAAACCTGCCACATCGTGCCAGGAGAAACGTCAGTCTTCCGCGCGAATCGTTGCCACTTCGTCGGCCCTGACTTTCACCATCGCTCCCGAAATGTCCTCGAACTCGAAGAATCCGTCCTTGGTTTTGGTCTTCGGCATGTCCTTGGTCAGGTACTGAGTGCCGTTCTGCAGGGTCACCACCGTTGGCGTCGAGCAACCGGCCAGCGCCAGCAGTGCCGCGACGGCCAGGGGTAAACCCAAAGTCTTGATGTCCATGATCACCTCCCGTTCGTTTTGAAGCAGTGCCATCCATTCGCGCCTGTCACTGCATGCCTATGGCGGTTGGTGCCGCCAGGGGGCAGAAAGTTCTACTGCCCGGGAAATATTCCGTACAGCGCCTCCATTTATCCTTTTCCGATTGCACCGGGCAGGGCGGAACTGGTATCTGTATGCATAACCAGTGCTCGCTCGCCATGGCCCATTTCCTGTGACCGCAAATCCCCTCGACGATCCGTTCTATTACCTCAACAACTTCATGCAAGTGCTTGATTGGCTTGAGCAGCGCTTGGCCGATGTGCTGAGCGTCGACGAGTTGCGTTTCATTAATGAGTTTAAGCGGTTACCCCGTGAATCGCAGGCACTGCTGGTCAGAATGGTCATGCGCAAGGGCGTTCATTTCAGGGTGAGCAAACTGCATTACCAGGAAATCGGCGATATCCCCGGCGCCGCCGGCCCGCTGTTGACACTCGGTTGGGTCGACGAGCGTATGCCGCTGGCGGTCGAGGAACTGTTCGAACTGCTGCTCAAGGGGGAAATCCTCCAGACCTTCGGCACCGTCATCGATCAACCCAAAGGCCGGAAAACCGATTGGCTGCCAGCGCTGAGCGAGCAATTCCCCCAGGCGCAAAGCTTCAACGACTGGTGCCCGTGGCTCGATGAGCGCCTGCTCAGCCTGACCATCATGGAATTGTGCGATCGCCTGCGCCTGATGTTCTTCGGCAACCTGTACCAGGACTGGTCGGAGTTCGTGCTGGCCGACCTGGGTATCTACACCTACGAAAAAGTCGAATTCAGCGCCGAGTCCCGCGGCTTGCGCAGCCGCGAAGACGTGGATGCCTGTGTCCTCCTGCACGCGTACCAGCAACAGTTCGAAGCCGGTGAAGCGCTGGAAGAGGTGGCCGGGCGCATCAAGGGCCTGACGCTGGACAATCCCTGGTTGCAACGCCGGCGCGGCAAGCTGCTGTTCCAGATGGGCCAGTATTGCGAACGCATCGCCGATTTCGCCATGGCCCTGACCCTGTACCGTGAATGTGCTTATCCGGGGGCGCGGGCGCGGCTCATTCGTGTGCTGGAGCGCAGCGGGAAGTTCGAGTTGGCGCTGGATCTGGCCGAGCAGGCCGAACAGGCACCGGAGAGTGCCGCCGAACACCAGCAGTTGCTCCGCGTGCTGCCCCGCCTGCGGCGCAAGCTCGGCGGGCCGCCCATCAAGCGGGCGGCGCCTCGGGAAATGCAGCGTCTGGACCTGCAACTGCCAAGAGTCGATCCGGCAGTGTCGGTCGAGTTTTACGTTCAGGCGCATCTGGCTGAGGATTCGGCACCGATCCACTACGTCGAAAACAGCCTGATCAACTCGCTGTTCGGCCTGTTGTGCTGGCCGGCGATTTTCGCGCCTTTGCCGGGGGCATTCTTCCACCCGTTCCAGCGCGGGCCGGTGGATCTGCTCAGCGAAGACTTCCAGGCCCGCCGGGCCGAACTGTTCCAGGCCTGCCTGGCCGAACTGGAAGACGGGCGCTATCGGCAGACCATCCGCCAACGTTATGCCGCCAAGTGGGGCGTGCAGTCGCCCTTCGTGTACTGGAGCGTGCTCAGCGAAGAATTGCTGGAGCAAGCCCTCGATTGCCTTCCCGCCGAGCATCTCAGGCACTGGTTCAACCGCCTCTTGCTGGACATCAAGGCCAATCGCGCCGGCATGCCGGACCTGATCCAGTTCTGGCCGCAGCAAAAGACCTACCGCATGATCGAAGTGAAGGGCCCGGGCGATCGCCTGCAGGACAACCAGTTGCGCTGGCTGGAGTTCTGCCATGAACACCAGATGCCCGTCGCCGTGTGCTACGTGCAATGGGCGGAGCAGGACGCTTGAGCTACAGCATTGCGGTGCGGGCGCTGTGCGAGTTCACCGCCAAGACCGGCGACCTCGACCTGCGCTTCACACCGTCGCCCACCGCGCTGGAGGGCATTGTCGGGCACCGCACGGTGGCTTCAAGGCGCAGCGAGGGCTACCAAAGCGAAGTCGCCCTCGAGGGCCAGTATCAGACCTTGACGGTCAAGGGCAGGGCGGATGGCTATGACCCGGGGCAAAACTGCCTGGAAGAGGTCAAGACCTACCGCGGTGACCTGAGCAAGCAACCGGCCAACCACCGTCAGTTGCATTGGGCCCAGGCGAAAATCTACGGCTGGTTGATGTGCCGCCAACGGGATCTGCCGCGGATCAACCTGGCGCTGGTGTATTTCGACATCGTCAGCGAAAAGGAAACCTGCCTGGTCGAGCCCTTCGAGGCCACGCAGCTGCAACAATTCTTCGAGTGGCAATGCGCGCACTTCCTGCAATGGGCGCAACAGGAAGTCGTCCACCGTGACGGGCGCAATCTCGCAGCGCAGCGCCTGGCCTTTCCCCACGCCGACTTTCGCCCGGGGCAGCGCCATCTGGCCGAGTCGGTGTTCAAGGCCGTCAGCACAGGGCGCTGCCTGATGGCGCAGGCGCCCACGGGAATCGGCAAGACCCTGGGCACCCTGTTTCCCATGCTCAAGGCACTGGCACCGCAGCAGCTGGACAAAGTGTTCTTCCTGACAGCGAAAACCCCGGGACGCAAGCTGGCCCTGGACGCCGCGCAAGTGATGCTTGCCAGCGCCGATGCGCCACCGTTGCGGGTGCTGGAAATGATTGCCCGGGACAAGGCCTGCGAACATCCGGACAAAGCCTGTCACGGGGAGTCCTGCCCACTGGCCCGGGGGTTCTACGATCGCCTGCCGGCTGCGCGGCAGGCGGCCAGTCAACTGAGCCTGCTGGACCAGGGCGCCTTGCGCGAGGTTGCCCTGGCACACGAAGTCTGTCCGTATTACCTGAGCCAGGAAATGGCGCGATGGGCCGACGTGGTGGTTGCCGACTACAACTATTACTTCGATTTCAGCGCCTTGCTGTTCGGTCTGGCCCAGGCCAATCACTGGAGGGTCGCGGTGCTGGTCGACGAAGCCCACAACCTGGTGGAGCGCGGTCGGCAGATGTACAGCGCCAGCCTCGATCAGGCGACCTTCAACGCTGTGCGCAAAACCGCACCCGAGGTGCTGAAAAAGCCAATGCAGCGAATCAGCCGCGAGTGGAATGCCCTGCATGACGCGCAAACCGGTGCCTATCAAGCCTATGACAAGGCGCCGGAAAAGCTGCTTCAGGCACTGTCATCGTGCAGCGCCAGCATCGGTGACTACCTGAACGATCACCCACAAGGGCTGGACAGCGCACTGCAAGGCTTCTACTTCGACATGCTGCAGTTTTGTAGGGTGGCCGAACTGTTCGATGAGCAGTTCCTGTTCGACATCAGCAAGCGCGACCTCGAACGCAAGCGCAATCTCTCGCAACTGTGCCTGCGCAACGTGGTACCCGCAGGGTTCATCCGCCCGCGCCTGACTGCCGCGCGCAGCACCGTGCTGTTTTCCGCGACCCTCAGCCCCCGGCACTATTACGCCGATTTACTGGGAACGCCGGCCGATACGGTGTGCATCGACGTCGAGTCGCCGTTTCATGCCGATCAACTGCAGGTGCACATCGTCAACCAGATCTCCACGCGGTTCGTGCATCGCCAGTCCTCGCTCGAACCGATCGTGGAGCTGATCGCCAGCCAGTTCTGCAAGCGTCCCGGTAATTACCTGGCGTTTTTCAGCAGTTTCGATTATTTGCAGCAGGTGGCGCAGCTACTTGCCGAGAAACATCCGCACATCAGCCTGTGGTCGCAGTCCCGAGGCATGGGCGAAGCGCAACGCCAGCAGTTTCTCGACCAATTCCACGCCGACGGCCAGGGGGTCGGCTTTGCGGTACTGGGCGGGGCCTTTGGTGAAGGCATCGATTTGCCCGGTGCCCGGTTGATCGGCGCATTTATCGCCACGTTGGGTCTGGCCCAGCTCAATCCGGTGAACGAGCAACTGAAACGGCGCATGGCCGCCATCTTTGGCGCCGGTTACGACTACACCTATCTGTTTCCCGGTGTGCAGAAAGTGGTGCAGGCCGCCGGGCGGGTCATTCGTACGCAACAGGATCAAGGGGTGGTGATGCTGATCGACGACCGTTTTGGCGAGCACAAGGTCAGGCAATTACTGCCGCGCTGGTGGTCGATTGCGCCAACGAATTCTCGCTCTGCTCCGTAGGAATATTTACCTTTAAAAACAAATACATACCTTGATTAAAACAACGGATTGAACAATCAGCGCCAGCACGCTTTATTGGAAAGGCTGGATATCACAACCCAATTCTTTGATAAGGAAATCAAGGTATGTCAGAAGCTCCGAAATACAACTATTCCTCAGACGACGTGATCAAGGCGTTCGACGAGATCCACCCTGTGCTCTTCGTCGGCAAAACTGCTGAAGCCATCCCAAAGTTGCTGATCACCGCCGGAGTGGAGGGCTCGGGCAAGACTTTCTTGCTGGAAAAGAGCTTGCTGCCATCCGGGAATTACGGGAACTACATTCGACTGTACCTGCCTGAATACCGAAAAAAACACCCGCATTACACCGACATGATCAAGCTCGGGGTTTTGCACGCCTACGAACATACAGAAGCGTTTGCCAGGGAGCTCGGTGAGAAAATCTTCGCCAACGCGCTTTCTCAAAGATACAACATCATCATGGAGTGCGCGTTCGATGACATCGGTTTTGCCGGATTGGCAAAATTTGTTCCCGGTTATCAACTCGAAGTCCATGTCGTGGGCTGCAATCACGCGTTCGCCCATCTGTCCAGCATCAAAAGAGCATTCTCCAGCCTGGAAAAGCAGGAGATGGAACGGTTTGTCAGCTATTCGAGACTCGAGTCGAGCATCAGTAACGCCCCTGCGGTTCTCGTTGCGTTCGAGTTCATCGCAAAGACAGTGAGTGGCTCACAAATCTACTTGTACGAGCGCGGTCTGGGCACGCTGAGCGAACGGGTGCTACGCGCTCACAGCACCTATACCCTGAACCAAAATGGGAATTTGAACGAAGTTTCAACGTTGCAGCCATATGCATACAGCGCCTATGACACTATCCTCAGAAGGTCCGTCTATTCGATGGAGGAGCGTGACGAGATGGTGAGGGAATGTCATCTGCAGCTGCTTAAAACCAGCAAATATGACAAACAGGTTCCCGATTTCGTCTACAACGACCTTTACTCCTATATCACCAAGTACGTGTATCGCTAAGCGGGGATTGCAGGCCATGTAGCAAATTGCTGCAGTCATGGCTTTCCAGATTGGCAGTTTGTCTCATACTCCAGAAAAACAATCATGACGCGAGAACTCAATGAGCGAGGATCAAAACAGGCCGAGTACCGTTGAGGACAAGCGCTTTCGCCTGTTGATCGATGCGGTGATCGACTATGCGATCTACATGATTGACCCAGACGGCATCATTACCAGCTGGAATGCCGGCGCCAGGCGTTTCAAGGGGTATGAAGAGGCCGAGATTCTCGGTGAGCATTTCTCGCGTTTCTACACCGATGAGGATCGCCGGGCCGGCTTGCCCCAGCGGGCACTGGACACGGCGCTGGGTGAAGGGCGTTTCGAGGGCGAGGGCTGGCAGGTGCGCAAGGACGGCAGCCATTTCTGGTCCCATGTGGTCATCGATCCGATCTTCGACCCGTCGGGCACCCTGCTGGGTTTCGCCAAGATCACCCGCGACCTGACCGATCGCCGGGTGGCCGAGGAAATCCTCAAGCAAAGCGAGCAGCAGTTCCGCCTTCTGGTGCAGAGCGTTACCGACTATGCGATCTACATGCTTTCGCCGGACGGACGCGTGAGCAACTGGAACCTTGGCGCCCAGCGCATCAAGGGCTACTTGCCGGAAGAAGTCATTGGCCAGCACTTTTCGATCTTTTATACCCCCGAGGATCGCGAAGCCCGCGAGCCACAAAGGACGCTGGACATCGCCGTGCGTGAAGGGCGCTTTGAAAACAAGGGCTGGCGCATGCGCAAGGACGGTACGCGGTTCCTCGCCCACGTCATCGTCGATCCGATCTGGGGCGACACCGGCACCTTGCTCGGATTTGCCAAGATTACCCGTGATATCACTGACGTCACGCATGCGCAGCAGGTGCTGGAGCAAACCCGGGAGGCCTTGTTCCAGGCGCAGAAAATGCAGGCCATCGGCCAACTCAGTGGCGGCATCGCTCACGATTTCAATAACCTGCTGACGGTGATCCTCGGCAATCTGGAAATCGTGCGCAAACGGGTGACGGACAATCCCAAATTGACCCGCTTGATCGACAACGCTACCCAGGGTGCCTTGCGCGGCGTTTCCCTGACCCAGCGCATGCTGGCGTTTGCCCGACGCCAGGAACTCAAGTCGGAACCTGTGCGAATACCGGCCTTGGTGGAAGGCATTTCCGGGCTGTTGCGCAGTTCCCTGGGGCCTTCGGTGAAAATCGAAACGCGCTTTCCCGAAGATCTCGAGCCGGTGCTGGCGGACCTCAACCAGCTGGAACTGGCCGTACTGAACCTGGCCACCAACGCCCGTGACGCCATGCCCAATGGCGGAACCATCAGCTTCAGCGCCAGAAACCGTGAAGTGACCGACACAGCCACCTCATCCCTGGCCCCGGGGGGCTACGTCTGCCTGAGCATTGCCGATACCGGCGAGGGCATGGATGAAACCACGCTGGTCTCGGCGATGGACCCGTTTTTCACCACCAAGGGCGTGGGTAAAGGCACGGGCCTGGGGTTGTCGATGGTTCACGGTTTTATTGAACAACTGGGCGGACGGTTCATCCTCAAAAGCCAGAAGGACCATGGCACGACCGCCGAACTCTGGTTGCCGGTCGCCACCGGGGATTCGCCCGTCAAACCGGTCGCCGAAGCGCCGGCCGTGACCGGACCCGGCCTGAGCGTATTGGTGGTGGACGATGACAACCTGGTGTTGACCAGCACCTGCCTGCTGCTAGAGGACCTCGGGCATCGGGTCATCAGTGCGTCTTGCGGTGCCAGGGCGCTGGAACTGTTCAACAGTGAACCGCAGATCGATCTGGTCATCACCGACATGGCCATGCCACAAATGAGTGGGGCACAACTGGCCAATGCCATCAGGATCCTGCGACCTGACGTACCGATCATCCTCGCCACCGGTTATGCCGAACGGCTGGAAGGCTTTGCCGCCCATCTGCCGCGTTTGCCGAAACCTTTTACCCAACTCAACCTGGTGGAAGTCATTGCCTTGGCGATGAAGTGACGCGGCGGCTGCGCTGTTCATAGCGGGCCAGCATGGGCTGGGTGCTGATGCCATGGACCAGAATGCTCAGGGCCACCACCGAGAGCGTCAGGTCGGTACACAAGGTGGCCACCGAAGGTGGCAGATCGTGGTTCAGGGCGTAGAACAGGTAGTAGAAACTGCCGATACCGCGAATGCCGAACCAGCCGATCAACCAGCGTTGCGGGCCATTGAGCAGCGAACCCCAGGGCATCAGCCACACCGCCAGCGGACGAATCATCCCGAACAGCACCAGCGCGAGCACCAGAGCCCGCCAGTCCCAGTGCGCAACCAGCACGACCCCGAGCAAGGTGACCAGAAACACTTCCATGGCCCGTTCCACCAGGCTGCCGAACGACAGCATGTCGCCCATCATGATCCCGGCAGCGACTTGCGTGTCTTCCAGGTGGTCCACATTGCCGACCACGGCCGCTTCGGGTTCGACATGCTGATGACCGACCACCGCCTGGACCAGATGTTCGGCCGGTGCATGGGTGTCACCGCTTGTCCTGACCTCGGCCTGGCGCAAGCCCAGGCCAGCGGCAAACACCGAGAGAAACCCATAGCCCTCAATGGCTTCGGCCACGACATAGGCCAGTGCGATCAGGGCGAGGGCCAGGTAGTCATTGGGCGAGAAGGTGCTGTCGGCGTTCTTGATGCGCATGAACAAGGTCAGGCGGCCAATGCCGCGCCCCATCCAGTAACCGGTCAGCAGTCCGGCGGGCACGGCCCAGAGCAGCCGCTTGAGGAACCAATCATCCAGACCGCTGGCAACACTGCCGTTTTGCTGCAAGAACAGCAGCCCCAGAATCACAAAGGGGAATGCGATGCCGTCGTTCAATCCAGCCTCGCCCGAGAGTCCGAACCGCACCGGATCGTCGTCCTTGGCGTCATTGACCTGAACCAGCGAGGCCAGGACCGGGTCGGTCGGCGCCAGTATCGCCCCGATCAGCAGCGACGGCCCCCATGCCAGCGCGAAAGCGAAATGCAGCAGCAGGCAGACGCCGACAATCGTCAGCATCATGACCGGCCCCGCCAGAACAAACGCCACTCGCCATTGGCGATCACGCAGCGCGGGGCGCAGCTTGAGACCACAGACAAACAATGAAAACAGCACCGCAACTTCTGTCAGGTGCTCGATCCAGAATGCCGAGTCTTCGATGTCCAGCCTGAGCAAACCCAAGCCTGCCGGGCCGATGGCGACGCCCAGTACCAGACACACCGCCGACGTAGTGACCGGCATCCAGCGCAGGTAGGACGAAGTCAGTGCCAGCGTCAGCAACACAGCCCCCAACACCGCCACCCAGGTAACGAAGCTCATGGTCCGGATCTCGCAACAACCTTGTAGGAGCGAGCTTGCTCGCGATGGACGTAAACGATAACGCGTTCTGTCTGAATAAACGCGTTGCGCTGGCGTTCATCGCGGGCAAGCCCGCTTGTATGGTAGGACTTGAAGGGAGGAGGA
Organism: Pseudomonas sp. B1(2018); assembly: GCF_003097365.1. Taxonomy (NCBI): domain Bacteria; kingdom Pseudomonadati; phylum Pseudomonadota; class Gammaproteobacteria; order Pseudomonadales; family Pseudomonadaceae; genus Pseudomonas; species Pseudomonas sp. B1(2018). The sequence goes on along the minus strand of NZ_PYUK01000030.1, from coordinate 82 downwards.
GGGACAAAGCCCGATTCTGACTGTTAGCGCAGTACAGATCCGTGGGAGATTTCGCCCCTCCTCCTTTCACCCAAGCGCCGAT
>NZ_PYUK01000029.1:0-59347 GCF_003097365.1 Pseudomonas sp. B1(2018) | reverse complement strand
CCATCGCGAGCATGCTCGCTCCCACAGGTTGATCCGCGCCGAGCGCAGAGGCTGTGTGCGCTGAAAGTCATTGTGGGAGCTAGCCTGCTCGCGAAGCGGTCATCACAGTCAACATCCTTGGCGCCTGACCCACCGCCATCGCGAGCAAGCTCGCTCCCACAGGTTGATCCGCGCCGAACGCAGAGGCTGTGTGCGCTGAAAGTCATTGTGGGAGCTAGCCTGCTCGCGAAGCGGTCATCACAGTCAACATCCTTGGCGCCTGACCCACCGCCATCGCGAGCAAGCTCGCTCCCACAGGTTGGTCCGCGCCGAGAACAGAAGCTGTGTACGCTGAAAGTCATTGTGGGAGCGCCGCCCCCCCCCGAGTCACAAGCCCGTCCGTCCGGGCCTTTTCAATGCCGATTGAATTATTGTGCCGCTCGCCGGCTCTGCTTGGTTAAGAGACGTTTGCATCCGACGTCCTGGCGCGAAGCAGGTGAGCCATGCCCCGCAACCTCGATGACAGGCGCGATTTTTCGGCGACTGGCGAGCCAGCCGCCAAACGCTCGAGCAAGGAAAAACCATCGCCACTGACCGGCGCCCGCAAAGCCAGGTTGCCGGACCTGCTCAAGCCGCAATTGGCGACGCTGGTGGACAGGGTCCCGGACGGCGCGTGGAGCTACGAAATCAAGTTCGACGGCTACCGGATCATGGCCCGCATCGACCAAGGGGAGGTCAGGCTGATCACCCGCAATGGCCACGACTGGACCCACAAACTGCCAGGACAGGTCCAGGCCCTGGCCGCGCTGGGCCTGGAATCGGCGTGGCTCGATGGTGAAATGGTGGTGGCCGACGACCAGGGTGTGCCGGACTTTCAAGCGCTGCAAAACGCCTTCGAGGCGCAGCACAGCGACGGCATTCTCTACTACCTGTTCGACCTGCCGTACCTCAATGGCGTGGACTTGCGCGAAGTGCCGGTCGAAGAACGTCGGGCCGCGCTGGCGACTGTGCTCAAGGCCAATGACCAGCCGCTGCTGCGCTTCTCCGAGTCGTTTGGCGAGGAGCCGCAAGCCTTGTTCGACAGCGCCTGCCGGATGCGCATGGAAGGCTTGATCGGCAAGCGAGTTGGATCGCCCTATGTCTCCCGGCGCAGCAGCGACTGGATCAAGCTCAAATGCCAGCATCGGCAGGAGTTCGTCATCGTCGGATTCACCGAGCCGAAAGGCTCGCGCCATGCCTTCGGCGCGCTGCTGCTGGGGCTGCATGACCGCGACAGTGGCGAGTTGCGCTATGCCGGCAAAGTCGGCACCGGGTTTAATGAGGCGACGCTGCGCAGCCTCCATGAGCAGCTCAAGCCGTTGCAGGTTAAAAAGCCGTCGGTGGTCAATCCACCCGGCGGTGCCGAGGCCAGGGATGTGCATTGGCTCAAACCCAAGCTGCTGGCAGAAGTGGCTTTCGCTGAAATGACCCGGGACGGCTCAGTGCGCCATGCTGTTTTCCATGGCCTGCGCGATGACAAACCGGCACACGACATCACCGAGGAGCGCGCGAACACCGTGAAAACCTCCACTGCGAAAAAAACCGCTGCCACACAAAAGAAGCCCGACCCCGCACCCTCGCAAATCGGCCTGGAAGCAGGGCAGGTGCGCATCACTCACCCGGACCGGGTGATCGACCCCGACAGCGGCACCACCAAGCTGCAACTGGCGCAGTACTACGCGAGTGTCGCCGAGTGGATCCTGCCCGAGCTCAAGGATCGCCCGGTGGCACTGGTGCGTGCACCGGACGGTATCGCCGGCGAGCTGTTTTTCCAGAAAAATGCCGAGCACCTGGCGATCCCCGGCATCGTCACGCTGGACAAGCAGCTCACCGGTCAGCCGATGATGCTGATCAACAATGCCGAGGCGCTGATCGGCGCGGTGCAGATGAGTACCGTGGAGTTGCATACCTGGAACGCAACGTCGGTCAACTTCGACAAGCCGGACCGTTTTGTCCTCGACCTTGACCCGGACCCGGCGCTGCCATGGAAACGCATGATCGAGGCCACTGAGCTGACGCTGTCGGTGCTGGATGAATTGGGGCTCAAGGCGTTTCTGAAAACCAGCGGCGGCAAGGGCATCCATGTGGTGGTACCGCTGACCCGCAAGCTCGGCTGGGATGAGGTCAAGGACTTCAGCCATGCCATTGTCAGTCACATGGCCAGGCTGCTGCCCGAGCGTTTTTCGGCAGTGTCGGGACCGAAGAACCGGGTCGGACGGATCTTCATCGATTACCTGCGCAACGGCCTGGGCGCGACCACCATCTGCGCCTACGCCGTCCGTACCCGTGAGGGCCTGCCGGTGTCGATGCCGATCTTTCGCCAAGAGGTTGCCGAACTCAAGGGCGGCAATCAGTGGAACCTGCACAACGCGCTTGAACGCCTGGCTGAAGTTGGTGATGAGCCTTGGGCGGACCTGCGCAAGACCCGGCAGGCGATCACTGCCGAAATGCGCCGGCGGGTGGGGATGAAGAAGTGACCGCAAGGATCAGGAAGGCCCCCTCATGTGGCGAAGGAGCTTGCTCCCGCTCGACTGCGCAGCAGTCGCAAAACATGTCGTAACCGACAGTCCTGGGGCCGCTACGCAGTCCGGCGCGAGCAAGCTCGCTCGCCACAAGGGGGGGGTGTTACTTGAGGAAGGCCTGGAAGTCGGTACCCAGTTTGTCGATCGCCGCCTTGAAGTCCTTGGCGGTAATCTTCTGGCTTTCATTTTCCAGGGTAGTGCCAAACACCTTGCGCACCACTTTGGCCACGGTCTGATTGCTCTTCGCGTCGATGAACTCGGCTTCGATGAACAGGGTGGTGTCCTGGTCACGGTGACCGGTGGCTGCCTGGGTGGCCCCGACGACGGCCGCAATGGGGACCACTTCATACCACTTCATGCCTTCGTTCTCGGCGTTCACCCCGGTAATCGCCGCGCGCATGATCAGGGGCCGGGAACCCGCCGGAGCGGCCGAAGGGGACGACACCACACGGTATTTCTGACCCAGCGTGGCCTTGGCCTTGTTGGTCATGTAGTTCTGAATGTCGGTGAGCGTCTGCTGGTTGACCCGCTCATCGGGTTTGGGCGCCGGGTACAGTTCCAGCTTGTTGAACACCACGGTGTCATACGCATTCGGGTTCCACGAAGGGCTGACCCAGCGCATCGCGGTGCCACCGCTCGGCGTTTCGACTTCCTGCAGGTTGTTGTAGTTGGACAGGAAGCCTGAGTACTGTTCCTTCTCAGTCACTTTCGAGGTGCAGCCGCCTAGCAACAGGCTTGCCAGCGCAGCGCCGACCAGCAGTTTTCGGGACAGATTCATAGTGGTGTCTACTCCTTGGATAAAATCGTCGTTCTTTCGTTTACAAGACATCAAAATCGCCAGGTCATGTTCCCGCTCAGGGCTTGAATCCAGGCATTGTCGAACTCACCGGAAATTTGATTGCCGGATACGGACTTGGTCTGGTCAACCGGCATGTCGCCGAGCCAGACCATGGCCCAGCTGACGTTGATATCGGTGTCCTTGTTCAGAGCATAGGTGGCTCCTGTCGCAATGCGCCAGGATTCGTTCATCGGCACGATCACGCTGCGGTTACCGTCCGACACGGCACTGCTGTCGTACGCCACACCGACGTTCCACAGCCATTGCTCGGTGGCCTGGTATTGCGCCCCCAGGGACAGGTGCCAGGTGTCCTTGAAGCCGGCGTCGATCGTTTTCGATTGCGCACCGACTGCGGTGGTGTCGACCTGTACGCCGATGTCACCGAATTCCGACCAGTCCTGCCAGTTGACCGAGGCCAGCAAGGCCCATTGCCGGTCCAGTTGCTGGAACAGGCTCAGGGTGACGGTTTGCGGCACCTTCACATCGAGTTCGGTCTTGGTGTTGTTGACGCGTTCGAGCAGTCGGCCATCGCCTTTCACATCCAGCCGGTCCTCGAAGTCCAGATCGACCTGGCTGGTGTAGGTCAGGCCAATGCGCGTGCCGGCTTGCGGGGCGTAGATCACGCCGACATTCGCCCCGAAGCCCCAATCCTGGTCCTTGTACTTGAATTGGCCATCGGTGCGGTCGGTAAAGCCGAATGGCGAGCGGTCAATCGCGGTCTGGGCTTGCAGCATGCCGTACATGGCCTTTACGCCCAGACCCACCGACCACTGCTCGTTGAAGCGATAAGCCACGCTCGGCACCATCGACAGGCCTAGAAGGCTGGCGTTTTGCGAGAAGTAGCGTCCGGACCAATCGTTGTCGTAGTTGACCGCCAACCCGAAGTCGCCGTACTGGCCGAAACCGACGCTCCAGTGTTCGTCCAGTTCATGGCTGATGAAGAAGCTGCCGCCGGGAATCGGGTCGAGGGCGTTGCCACTGCCGCTGCCCGGGGTGTTGGTGCCAGCGTCGCGGTCGAAGCTCAAATCGCCGTACAGCACCTGCAAGCCGGCGGTGATTTGCGTGCCTGGCAGGTAGCTCATGCCCGCCGGGTTGCTGGCGATGGTCGAGGGGCCTTGGGCGCGGGCAGCGGCACCGGCGTTGGCCAGGCCAGCGTTATCAGTGCCGATTTCGTAAAGCATGATGCCGCCGGCCCAGGCCTGTTGGCAGCAAAGGGCGAGTAGCGTACAGGCGGGTAGGGCCAGTGTGCTTGTGCGCATGTAACTACCTCAGCAAATGTCCATTTCGAATGTGGGTGGCCTGTGCCGGCCACCCATGGTTTCGGCTGTTTTACTTGGCCATGGCTGCCCGGGCCGCTTCGATCTTGGCCTTGACCGCTTCAAGATTGAAGCTCGCGCCTTTCTGCATTGGCGGAAACTCCACGGCTGTTTCGGCCAGTTTGACCACTTGTTGCTGCACAAACACATAGCGCCAGAACTGGAATTTGAACCACTCGAAATACTCCAGCGAACCATTGGCTGCCATATTCTCCGGCCATCCGGCACGTTCGAACGGATCGAGACGCAGGTTAGTCAGGATCGGCATGTCCAGCGTGACCTTGGCGCCCAGCCAGCCCCCGGGCTGATCGATGAAGCGGTACTTGAAGTCATCGATGCGGATCGCACCCAGGGTGCTCTCTCCAAAGTAGAAGATTTCATGCCGGTTCGACGGACCTTTTCCGGTGATCATTGGTGTTTGATCATAGCCGTCCAGGTGAACTTTGTAGGTGGTATCACCCAATTGTTTGCCCTTGAGCAGTTCCGTTGTGATGTTCGGGTTGCCCGCCGCTGCGACCAGGGTCGGGAACCAGTCCATGCCGGACATGATGCCGTTGGCGACCTGGTTGGCCGGCACCTTGCCCGGCCAGCGAATGATCGCCGGCACGCGGAAGCCACCTTCCATCACCGTGCCTTTGCCCATGGCGAACGGGGTGGTGCCGCCGTCCGGCCAGGTGAAGTTTTCCGCACCATTGTCGGTGGTGAAAATGACGATGGTGTTGTCGTCCATGCCGTCTTTTTTCAGCTTCGCCATGACTTCGCCGACGATGTCATCGAGCTGCGCCATGCCGGCTTCCTGTTCCGACCAGCCATTTTGCGCATTGCGCATGGCTTCGTACTTGTCGGACAGGTGCGTGACGATGTGCATGCGGGTCGGGTTGAGCCAGACGAAGAACGGTTTGTTGTCCTGCTTGGCCTTGTCGATGAACGAGAAGGCCTTGTCGCGAATTTCGTCGTCGATGGTTTTCATCCGCTCTGGATAGAGCGTGCCGGCGTCTTCGATTTTCTGCTTGCCGACCTTGCCCCAGCGCGGCATCACAGTGGTGTCATCAGTGGCGGTGGCCCAGCTGTGGACCATGTTGCGCGGGCCCACGGTGGCGAGCAGGTCTTGCGGATAGTTGGGGTGCGCCGGGTCTTCCATTGCGTCGAGGTGGTAGAGGTAGCCGAAGAATTCGTCGAAGCCGTGCACGGTGGGCAGGAACTCGTTCAAGTCGCCCAGGTGGTTCTTGCCGAACTGGCCGGTGGCATATCCCATGGCCTTGAGCGCGGTCGCGATGGTGACGGCTTCGGCGGGAATACCCACGGGCGAGCCGGCCTGGCCGACAGTGGTCATGCCGGTGCGAATCGGCAGTTCGCCGGTGATGAAATTGGCGCGACCGGCCGTGCAACTGGCCTCGGCGTAATAGTCGGTGAAGCGCATGCCTTCAGCGGCGAGTTGGTCGAGGTTGGGTGTTCTGCCAGCCATCATGCCCTGGTTGTAGACGCCGATATTCGACCAGCCGATATCGTCGCCCATGATCACCAGGATGTTGGGGGCTTTGTCGGCGGCCAGGGTCAGGCCGGGAATCGCCATTGCAGACAGCAACAGCGGTACCGCAAACATCGAGGATAAGGTTGTCCGGTTCATGTCGAGCTCCTGCGTACTTGCGTGAGTACAGAGAGACGCGCCCCCAGACGCCATTCAAATTCGTAATCCCCCGCCAAGAGCGTAGGTTTGAATGGCGAAATATCCAGTATTGGATAGTCAGAAAGTGAGTGTTTCAGGCGCTTTGCACTTCAATGGCGTACCGGTCAATGCGCGGGTCGAGTCGGGCGGCGAGCGATACTCGCCGCCTCCATCGTGATTACCGGGCGGCAGTGGCGGCCAGCAAGGGTGCCATTTGCTCATCGGTCAATGCGGCGTGCACGTCCATGCTCATCAGGTCGTTCCACTCCAGCACCCACTTTTGAATCGGCACCAGATCACTCGCCTCGGCAATGCCGAAGCCGGCCGAACTCCCTACGGCGTGCCAGCGTCCGTGCATGGTGACGCCTGCGGGCGGCGCGCCACCGGTCTTGAGGAAACGTGCGATTGCGGCATCACGGTTGTCCGGGCTGATTGTCCAACTGACGATGAATAACATCGGCCACCTCCTGTTGCGCATCGGCACCTGTTGTTGCGCGTACCTGGCTGGCGCCGGGGCCGTGGCCACGCTTGGGTTCCCAGTCCTGTCCTGGCTGGCTTGCAGCGAAATCTCCCAAGGAAGGCATAGCAGTGCGCCGCGACTCACGTACGACCGCTGATCCTGTTCCGGTGCACTTTCGAGGGGCTGACAGATGCCTGTTTCACCAGCGAAACATGGGCAGCGGCCGTAGCGGCGAGCGGAGCAATTGGCGGGCTGAAAGCTTCATCAGCATCGAGTGAAAACCGTGATCGGGGAAGGTCGACTGCACGGTCTTGATGAAGCTTCGGGGCAGGCCGAAGCGGACCAGGCCCAGGGACACATCCACCAGGTCGGCCCGGCGGAAGGGTTCGACGCTGTCGGCACAAGCGCCGCGATACCGGCGCAGCTTGTGGTGCTCGAGTATCAACGCACTGACTTCATCTTTGAGTTGCGAGCGTTGTCGGCTGTCGAGATATTCAGTGGCCAGCGCAATGGACGGCGGCAGGTAGTCAAGGGTGTCATCGGTCCAGATACCCAGGTCATGAAACGCCGCTGCGATCTGTACGGCATCCGGGGGCAAGCCTTCGGTGCCGCTGAGGGCCGCATGGAAATTCAGCACCCGGTAAATGTGGTTGCGGTAGCCCTGCAGGTCGGCACCGATGGCCAGGGCGAACGAGGTGAGGATCTCGTCGGTGAGGGGGAATTCGAGAATGGGCTTCATCAGGCATCACGCAACAGGTCGTTGGCATTGAGCAGCTCGTAGGCAATCTCCGGGCGCTTTTCCATGGCTCGGCGAATGGCGGCCGGGATGTTGGCGCGGGTCTTGCGGCACAGCCCCGGCAGTTCGCCGATCTGGATGCCGATGCCGCGCATGGTGCGCACCTCATTGAAGCCGGGGGCGATGTCCACGCGGATGCCCAACTGTTCGAGCATACGCCGTTGCAGGTGCTCCAGATCGCTCAGGCTCTGCAGATTTTCCAGGCGTTCGATCAGGCGTTTTTCTTCGTTGCGGGTCAGAAACAGTATGCGCAGGTCCGCCCCCGGTGTTTCCAGCAACGGGTCACGCCCGCAGTCGCAGGCGCCGGGCGGGCAGGGTGAGCGAATTGGAGCGGTGGTGGTCATGGGGATCAATCATAGAGCGCGGTGATTGAGTTTGCCCATAGGGATTTTGGTGTGAAGACGATCTAAAAAATGTGGGAGCGGGCTTGCTCGCGAAAGCGTCCTGTCATTCGACAATTGCGTCGACTGACACTACGCCTTCGCGAGCAAGCCCGCTCCCACAGGGGGGGGCGGTGAGCCTGCTGGACTTACTTCAGTACCAGCATCCGATAAACGCCATCCTCAACCTCGATCCCATGGGTGTCATGGGTGAAGCCGGGGAAGGATTTGTCGAAGGCTTCCAGTGCCTTGAGATACGCCAGCAGCGGACCGTCCGCGGGGCCTGCGTTCTCACCTGGCATGAGCAACGGGATGCCTGGCGGATACGGCACGATACCGGTGGCGGCAAGGCGTCCGGCGGCTTGCTCGAGGGTGACCAGTTCGATGTCGTTGCGCACCAGTTTCTCGTAGGCCTCCACCGGGCTGAATTCGGCTTTTGGCAAGGTGCCGAAAGCCTGGGACATGTTGGCGGTGGTTTTGTGTTTCTTCATGGCGGCGAAGATTTCGTCGGCCAGATCCTTGAGGCCCATGCCGGCGTAGCGTCGCTGGTTGGCGTTGTACAGGTCGGGCAGGCACAGCTCCAGCTCGGCGTTGTCGTCGTAGTCGCGCTTGAAGTCGAGCAGGGCGTTGAGCAGCGTGCCCCACTTGCCTTTGGTGATACCGATGGAGAACAGGAACAGGATGGTGAAGTCGGTGGTTTTCTCGACCACGATACCCTGGCGGCCCAGGTACGCCGTGATCACACAGGCCGGGATACCGGAGGCGAGCAGGTTGCCGTCGTCGCCCATGCCCGGGGCAAGTACCGACACCTTGATCGGGTCGAGCATGCAGTAGCCGTCTTCGATGTCGCCGAAACCGTGCCATACCGCGTTCGGGTGCAGGACCCAGCAGTTCGGGTCGGTTTTCAGCGTAACCGGATCGACCTCATGGAACGGCACGGTCGCGGCGCCCACCTGTACGGTCGGCGGCTGCCAGCAGGTGAAGAACCAATCGTCCTTGCTCAGCATCTCGTTGTGCATGCGCGAGAGAACCTGGCGGAAGCTGATGGCTTCTTCGATCGACTCGCTGGTGAGGATCTGTCCGCTCGGCGCTTCCATCATCGCCGAGCTGACGTCGCAGGACGCCATGATCGCGTAGTTCGGCGAGGTCGAGGCGTGCATCATGTACGACTCGTTGAAGCGCGCATGTTCAATCGGGTTACGGCCGTCGCGCACGTGGATCATCGAGGCCTGGGACAGGGCGGCCAGCAGCTTGTGGGTCGACTGGGTGGCGAACACGGTGGGCTTGGACTTGTCATGGTCGGCCGGGTTGCCGTGCATGGCATGGCGTCCGCTGTACAGCGGGTTGAAGCGCGCATAACCGTACCAGGCTTCGTCGAAGTGCAGGCGGTCGACGCTTTCGCCCAGCAACTCTTCGACGCGGGTGACGTTGTAGGTCAGGCCGTCGTAGGTCGAGTTGGTGACAATCGCGTGCACCGGCGTCGGGTCGATGCCTTTCTTGACCAGCGGGTTGTTGGCGATGGCGGCTTTCACGCCTTCGGCGCTCAGGGTCTGCGGCAGGATCGGGCCGATGATGCCGTAGCGGTTGCGGGTCGGCACCAGGTAGGTCGGAATCGCCCCGGACAGGGTCATCGCATGCTCGGCGGACTTGTGGCAATTGCGGTCGCACAGGGCGATCTGGTTGCGCGTGACGCTGGCCATGAGAATGACGCGGTTGGACATCGACGAACCGTTGGTCACGTAGTACGTGCGGTGCGCACCGAAGACCTTGGCGGCATAACGTTCGCCCTGGCCGATGGGGCCGCTGTGATCGAGCAGGGAGCCCAGTTCGCCGACCGAGATCGACAGGTCGGAACGCAGCAGGTTTTCACCGAAGAACTCGTAGAAGGCGCGCCCGGCAGTGCTCTTGAGAAACGCGGTGCCGCCGGCATGGCCCGGGGTGTGCCAGGAGTATTCATAGGTGCGGGCAAATTTCACCAGCGCGCCGAACATCGGTGGCAGGGCCGCCTGACGATAGCGTTCGATGGCGGCCAGGATGCGCCCGCTGAGGAAACCGGTGGTGTCTTCGGGCAGCCAGATGAAGTCGTCGGCGTGTTGCATGACCAGCAACGGAATGCTCGACGCGGTGGTACGGTCACTGATCAGGAACACCGGCACGCGGGTGTTGCGCTCACGCAGTTTGACCAGCAGTTTGATGCAGTCGGCGTGGCCTTCGCTGGTGTCCATTTCCCAGCGGATGAGCACGCACTGGACGGCAGGGTCCGAACGCAGGATTGAAGCAGCATCCGAAAGGCTTTCCGAGGCCAGAACACTGACGCCACGTCCCTCTACATCGTGGACCAGATGATCCAGGGCGCGGCCAAACACGGTTCGTTTGTCCGGTGGACTGCTGACCAGTAGCGCCAGCATGCCCAGCGAATGTTTATAGTCCGTCATGCTTGAGTCTCCAGAGTGGCTTTATTCAGATTGTTCACCGGCACTGGCGCGGCAGTGAGGTGCTGCGCGCTGACGGTTTGCGTCGGTACGCTGTTGTTGAGTGCTTCGAGGCGGATCAGGCGGTTGTTGACGAAGCCGAACAGGGTGTAGCCGAAGATGGTGGCGACACCACCGAGCATCAGGGCCTGCTCACCGGAGCTGTACAGCGCCAGGTAGCTGTAGGCCGCCGCGATCAGCGCAATGACGTTGGTGGCCAAGGCCTTGCCTTCCGGCACGTTGGAGACTTTCTGCATGGTCATCAGCGCGGCCATGGACAGGATGTACGGCACCAGGTTGGTCACTACCGCGAGGTTGACCAGGGTGTCGAACTGCTTGCTCAGGTCGGGACTGATGGTGAGCAGGGCCAGTGCGGTCTGTGCGGCGAGCAGCACCAGCATGCCGACAATCGGCGTACCTGCCTTGTTGGCCTTGGCGAAGATCGACAGGAAGTAACCGGTGTCGGCCGAGCTTTTGTACACCTGGGCAATGGTGAACTGCCAACCCAGCAACGAACCGATGCAGGCAAGCACCATGGCCGCCATCACGATGTCACCGATCATCGGGGTGAACATCTTGGCGAACACCAGGCCGAACGGCGCGGTGGACGCGACCAGTTCTTCGTTGCCGACGATGCCGAAGATGACGTTGGTGGAGACGATGTAGATCACCGCCGCACCCAGGGTGCCGCCCAGCACCGCAATCGGTACGTTGCGCTCAGGGTTTTCCACCGCGTCGGTGTTGGCGCAAGCCGATTCCAGGCCAAGGAAGGCCCACAGGGTGATCGCCACCGAGGCGCCTGCCGCTTCGAACCAGCTCTTGTCATGAGGGTTCCAGCCAGCGGCGTAGACGCTGCTGTCGAAATAGAACCAGCCCACCGTGGACACCAGCACCACCGGTGCAATCACACCCCAGACCGTGATCGCGCCGATCCGGCCGGTAATGCGCGCGCCGCCAAAGTTGGCGAAGGTCGTGATCCACAACAAGGCAATGGTCGCGAGACCTACCTGCAGTGAATCAAGTTTTATTCCGAACAACGTCTGTATATAGCCAACCGCGGTAATACTGATCGCCACGTTGGCAATCAACAGTGAGAGGCCGTAGGTGTAGTTGGTGATGTAGTTACCGGCTTTACCGAACGTGTATTCGGCATAGCCGCCCATGCCGCCGGTCTTGCGGCTGAGCATCCCGCATCGCGCAAAGGCGTAGGCCAGAGCCAGGGAGCCGGTGGCCGTCACCAGCCAGGAAAGAATCGAAATTGCACCGACTTCCGCTAGTTTCGTCGGTAGTAGCACAATGCCTGAGCCCAACATGTTGACTGCGGTCAACATTGTCAGTTGCCCTACACTCATTTTTTTTGCGACTGACATTCCGTTGCCTCACTTAGTTGGCGATTGAGAGTCTTAGCTATAGCAAAGGATTGAAAACTCGCAAGAAATGGCTTTAGCCATCTCTTTTTTTGCACTCATTTGCAAAAAAGGCACGATGCTGGCCCCCAAGTTAAAAAATCCCCCGCAAAATTAGTTCATTTTCAACTAGTTAGATAGGTCAAGATGCGCAAGGTATGGATCGCGTTAATTCCGCTAGTTGTTGCGGGTATCAGCAACTCGACGCAAGCCAAAGAACTGGCCACCCAGGATCAATACATGTGCAGTTGGGGCGCGGGCACTGCTGCAAGGGCACAGGAACTCAAGCTTTCAGGGGTTTCCCTGTACGCCGCACGGCAGAAAATCCAGGCCTACAAGTTCTCAAAAACATGGATGCGCATGATGGCTCTTGGTATTACAGAGCAAACTTATGACAGTTCGTCGCGATTGAAACCGACGGCTGTGCGGCAAAGCTTTTATGAGGACTGCGTCAGGTACAAGTTGGCGCGCAAATAAGGAAGAAGCGGGCGCCGGTCGGATCGACTGCGGCACGGGCCGGTGACGTCTATATTGATTGACCATCCCGGCGACCGGATGGGGTGTTAAACCGGTTTTCTACAACTCAATCAGGAGGTCAACATGAACCAGATCGATAAAGTGTTGTACACCGCCCAGACCCACACCACCGGCGGGCGTGACGGCGCCTCCCGCAGTTCCGACGGCATCCTCGATGTGAAGCTTTCGTCGCCAGGTGCGGGCGGTGGCGGTACCAACCCCGAGCAATTGTTCGCTGCCGGCTGGTCAGCCTGCTTTATCGGTGCCATGCAAGTGGCAGCCCGGGAAATGAAAGTGGCGTTGCCCAAGGATGTGGCGGTCGATGCGGAAGTCGACCTGGGCACTAATGAAGGCGGCTACCTGCTCCAGGCGCGGCTCAATGTCAGCCTGCCGGGGCTGGACCGTGAAACCGCCCAGAAAATCGTCGACACCGGGCACCAGTACTGCCCGTATTCGAAAGCCACGCGCAACAACATCAACGTTGTGCTCAAGCTCGTTTGAGTTGACGTTTCGATCTAAAAAAAGATCGCAGCCTGCGGCAGCTCCTACACCGATTTCGTAGGAGCTGCCGCAGGCTGCGATCTTTTTGCTGTTGCGAGACTACGGGGAAATCAATTCATCTTGCTGTGATCATGCGCCATGTTGCCGTGATCCATGGTGCCAATCGCCTTGGCAACGGCTTCAACCTGGATCGACTCTTTCTCGCCCTTGGCGTCTTCGACGGTCAGGGTCAGCGGCACCTTGTCGCCTTCCTTGATCTGGCCCGTCAGGTTCATGAGCATGATGTGGTAGCCATTGGGATCCAGGCTCACCGCTTTACCGGCCGGCAGTGCCACGGCGTCCACCTGCTGCATTTTCATCACGTCGTCTTTCATGCTCATTGCATGAATCTGCACCAGAGCTGCCACTGGCGTTTGCACGCTCAACAGTTTGCTGTCGCTGCTTGCGGTGACGGTCATGAAGGCGCCGCTCGACGGCTGGCCGGCTACGGTGGCGCGGACCCAGGCGTCGTCGACCCGAGTTTGTGCCGACGCTTGAAGCGCCAGTCCGACCAGGGACAAGCCCAGTGCCAGTTGCTTGCAGCGTTGCGCGAAACGGTTCTTAGCCTGCGGGGCGTTCATATCAGCAAACCTCCATCACGGTGAGCAGGTCTTCTGCGCACTCTTTGGCCGTCAGGGACGCGGACAGCCCCAGGCGCAGATTGCCCCGGGAGTCGAAGACATAACTGGTCGCGGTATGGGAGAGGGTATAGGTATCGCCGCTCGGGACTTTTTCAAAGAACACGCCGAATTCCTTGGCGGTGGCGGCGGTTTGTTCCAGGGTGCCGTACAGCGCTTCGAAACTCGGGTCGAAAGCCTTGACGTACTTGTCGAGCAGCTCTGGCGTGTCGCGCTCCGGGTCCAGGGTGATGAAGACCACCTGCAGCCTTTCGCCATCGCGGCCCATCAGCTTTTTGGCCTGGGCGGCACGGGCCAGCGTGGTGGGGCACACGGCCGGACACTGGGTGAAGCCGAAGAACACCATTGGCATCAGGCCGCGATAGCTGCCCAGCATCCTGGTTTCGCCCTCGGCGTTCGTGAGCTTGAAGTTACGCCCCATGATCTTGTCGCTGAGGTCTTTGCCGTACTTGAACGACAGCTTGCTGCTGTCGTCGCAACCGGCTAGCAGGCCCAGGCTCAACAGGCCCATGCCTTGCAGGACAGTTCGGCGGGTATACAAAGTACTCATGGAAAAAAGCATCCTGTTGAACAGGCTGAAACTGACAGCGTGATGACTGTACAGACGAAAAAATCGCGGGGATCTTAACAAACTGTGCCGGTAGCGGCGGGGTGGATACGACCATTGGACCGGCGCAGAGGCGTGACATAGTGTCGCGCCGCAGCATGTTCGGCTGAGGGCAATAGTGCTCTTGTGGCGAGGGAGCTTGCTCCCGCTGGGTTGCGTAGCGACCCCAAAAAAGAGGGCCTGCTGCGCAGTCCAGCGGGAGCAAGCTCCCTCGCCACAGGCAAGCCCCCTCGTCACAATGTTTCGGTCGCGTTTATCGACGCAACTTCGCGCAATGATCCTGTTCCGGCTGTGCAGCCGTGTACCACACGTAATCCGCGCTCTCGGCGGTCACGGTCTTGCCCGCTTCGGCGAGGATCAGCACCGCATTGCCTTCACCGGCACCGAGGTCTTTCAAGTGCAGCGGCACCCCGAGATCCTTGCGTACATGAAAGGCCCCGGCCAGCAGCAACGCCGGCGTCGGTGCGGCCATCAGGCGCTCGGCCATGCGCCGGTCGCGTTGTTGCTGCACGGCAAGCATGGCCGGCATTTGTGATTCGGGCAGCAGACCGCAATGGGATTGGCGGATGTCGTCCAGCAAGGTCGCCTGCACCTGTCGGGTGGTGGACGCTGTGCCATCCAACTCAGGGCGCTGTCGGTAGATCTGCATGATCTGCGCGCGGTCCAGATTCGCCGCCAGCAGCGGATAGGGTTGGCGCAGTGCGTAGGTGACAAGGGCACCATAGACGCTCCAGTCCCAATTGGCCTGCCAGGCCAGCGCCTTGAACGCATCGGCCGGCGGCTGGCCAGCGCGGGTCGCGGCTTGTGCGGCATCGACTTTGGCCTGTTGATCGGGATTGAGCATCTCCATCAGCAGGCTGCCCTGGGCACGCTGTGCCGCCAGCTCGCGCAGCAACCATAATTGCAGGGCGTGGTGGTCCGGGTTGTCGTGCTGTTCACCGACCAGAACTCGCGGCGCAACGGCCAGGCGTTCGACCAGTTCCTTTGGTGTCAGCGTGCGACCGCTGGCCAGTTCACGGATGATGCCGAGGTCGGCGTGGTCGCGCCCTTGTGGGGCAATCGGCGCCGGGGGCGGCGTTACAGAATGGGTTTGGCAGGCAGCCAACAGGCTGAACGCACACAGCAACAGAAAGCGCATCGGTTCTCCTTGAATAGACAGCAGCCCCTCGATCAACGAAGGAGGGGGACGGAATCAGCGCGCGATGATCAACGGGTGCCCGCGTTCCGGGTGTTGATGAATCAGCACCTCCAGGCCATACACCGCCGCCAGCGCCTCGGCGGTCAGCACCTCTGCTGGTGGACCGTAGGCATGGGGCAGGCCCTGTTGCAACAACAGCAGTTGATCGCAGTAGCGTGCAGCCAGATTGAGGTCGTGCAGAATCACCAGCACCGCTGCACCGCGCTCGGCGAAGTCGCGCACGGCTTGCAAAATGGTGTGCTGGTGCAACGGATCGAGCATCGACGTCGGTTCATCGAGCAGCAGGGTTTGCCCTTCGGCCCCCGGCCAGAGTTGAGCGAGCACCCGCGCCAGATGCACGCGCTGGCGTTCACCGCCGGACAGCGCCAGATAACTGCGCCCGGCAAGATGAAGCGCATCGGCCGCTGAAAGCGCCTCGGCGACGATTTCGCCATCGCGCACGCGGCCGCTGGCGTGAGGCAGGCGCCCCATGCCCACGACTTCATTGACCGAAAACGCAAAGTTCAGACTCGAACTCTGCGGCAGCACGGCCAGGCGCCTGGCCCGTTCCTGGCCCGGCCAGTCGGCGAGTGGACGCTCGTCGAGGCTGACCGTGCCTTCGCTGGTTGGCAGTTCACCGCACAAGGCGGCGAGCAGGGTGCTTTTGCCGGCGCCGTTCGGTCCCAGCACGCCGAGCACTTCGCCGGGGCGCAATTGGATATCGATGTTCGCCAGTACCGTGCGGCTGCCACGACGTACCAGCAAGTTGTTTGCCCGCAGCATCAGGAACGCCCTCGTACCAGCAGATAAAGAAAGAACGGCGCGCCGATCAGTGCGGTCACGATGCCGATCGGCAATTCCGCCGGCGCCAACAGCAGGCGCGCGGCCAGATCGGCCAGCAACAGCAAGCTCGCACCGGCGAGCAACGACGCGGGCAGCAACACCCGGTGATCCGGGCCGACCAGCAGGCGCATCAGGTGCGGCACCACCAGGCCGATGAAGCCGATCAGGCCGGCCGCCGCGACGGCCGCGCCGACGCCGAGCGCCGTGCACAACACCAGCTCAAGCTTGATGCGCTCGATGTCGAAGCCCAGGTGACGGGCCTCCGACTCGCCCAGCAGCATGGCATTGAGTGCCGCCGCGCGACGTGGCAACCACAGCGCCACGCCCACAGTGACGATCAGCAATGGCCACAGGCGCGGATAGCTGGCGCCGTTGAGGCTGCCCAGGTTCCAGAACGTCAGGGTGCGCAGGGTCGCGTCATCGGCCAGGTAGGTGAACAGACCCACGCCGGCACCGGCCATGGCCGTCATCGCCACACCCGCCAACAGCATGGTGGCAACGTCGGTTTGCCCGTTGCGGCGGCCGAAGCGATACACCACCGCCGTGACGATCAAGCCACCGGCGAAGGCGCTGACCGACAACAGATAAGGTTCGATGGCCGCTGGCACGCCACCCAGCAGGCTGCCGCCGACGATGGCGAGGGCGGCGCCCAGCGCGGCACCGCCGGACACGCCGACCAGGCCCGGGTCCGCCAAGGGGTTGCGGAACAACCCCTGCATCGCCACGCCGGACAACGCCAGTACCGAGCCCACGGCGATGCCGAGCAGGCTGCGCGGCAGGCGGATCTGACCGAGGATCAGCTCCGCCTGCTGCGTGTCCCCGCCGTCAAGCGGCAACCCCAGCAGGCGCATCCCGGCCAGCAAGGTATCGCCCAGCGGCAGGCTCACCGGCCCGAGGGCCAGGGACAGCCAGAACACCAGCACCAGCAACAGCAGCAAACAGACCAAAGTCGGACGCGGCCGGAAAATGGCCGTCATGGGTGGGTCTCGGCAGTCTGCGCCTTGACATCCGGATAGAACGCCGTGGACAGACGCGTCAAGGCGTCCGGCACACGCGGGCCAAGGCCACCGACCAGCAGCGTCGGGTCGATCACCAGCACCCGGCCATCATGCCCGGCCTGGGTTTGCGCCAGGATCGGGTTCTGTTCCAGCAGGGCTTCACGGGCCGCATCGCCTTGCAGTTTGCCACCGGCGAAGATGATCACCTGCGGATCCAGGCTCAGGATGGCTTCGCTGGAGACCGGTTTGTAGCCGTTGTGCTCACCCAGGCTTTTGCCGCCGGCCTGCTGGATCATCCAGGCTGCCAGGGTGTCCTTGCCCGCCACCTGCAGGTTGCCACCGGAATGGCTGAGCAGCATCAGCACCCGGGGCGCCGGTTGCTGTTGCTGCGCCAGTTTGACCCAATCGGCCTGGGTTTGCAGACGCTTGAGGTAGCCCGCCATCTGCGCCTGTGCCTCGGTTTCCTTGCCCAGCAGTTGGCCGAGTTCGGTCAGGTTGTGTTGCAGGGCCGGCACGTCGGCCTTGGCCGACAGCAATTCAATGCGCACGCCGGCGGCCTTGAGTTGCTCCAGCACCGGTGGCGGACCCATTTCGTTGCTGCCCACCACAATGTCCGGCTTCAGGGCCAGGATGCCTTCGGCCGCCAGCGCACGCTGGTAGCCGACGCCCGGCAGGCTGTGCAGCGATTGTGGGTACTGGCTGGTGCTGTCGACACCCACCAGCTTGCTTTCGCCGCCCAGGGCGACCACCCATTCGCTGAATGCGCCGCCGGCACTGACCCAGCGCTGGGGCAGGGCGTCGGCGACGGCCATCTGGCTGACGAGCACGCCGGCACAGGCCAGCAGTGTTTTGATTCGCATCGGGACTCTTCCTTAGCCGATCAGAGGGGTGGCGGTTTCAGCCAGGGCACGCCAGTCGTCACGCTCAGGAATGCCCGGCTTGCGCACACCGAACAACTGGATCACCAGTTCGCCTTCGGCATCGAAACCTTCGTAGCTGGTGATGATGCCATCGACGCTCGGCTTGCGCACACGCCACAACTCGGTCACGCCGGTCGTCTTCAGGTGCAGGTTGAACATCGGGTCGAGCACGTTGAACCAGATGTCCATCCAGCGCAGGTTGCTGACCGGCCCTGAGTGAATCTGGATGCAGTGCTTGTTGCCGACGAACACCATGATCGGCACTTCGCGCTTGCCGGCTTCTTCGATGACCCGGGTCAGCTCGACGGTGGCCAAGGGTTCGGCCCACTCGTGGCCGGCCAGGCGCAGGGCCTGGGTGCGCGCCACGTCGTTGCGCTTGAGCAGCATGAAGAAGTCGTGGGTGTCCTTGAGCTGCGACCATTCGCTGCGCAGGGTGTCGACGTCCACTTCGCTGTCGGCGCGTGGCGTCTTGGCCTGTGGCAGCGGTTGCAGGTCCAGTTCGGCCGTCTGTTGTTCGGCACGGAAACGCTCGACCAGCGGCGCCCAGGCAGCATCGAAGCTGGTGGCGGTCAGGTAGACCTTGTGCACGGCCAAGCCCTGGCGGTCGAACACCTGGAGGCTGCGCTGCGGGCCGCGTGGGGTGGCTTCGTCGACGGCGAACACGCTGGCCCAGCCGCTGAGGAACAGGCGCAGGTCGATGTCCGGCGACAGCACCATGCCCATCTGGCCGCTGCCCATCACGGTCACTTCGCTGTACACGCCTTTGCGCTCGTGCACGCAATGCTCGTTGCGGGTCAGGGCCATGATGGTGCCCAGTTCGCCCAGTGCCGGCAGCAGTTCCTTCCATTCCGGGCGCAGGCGCACGGTGTCGGTGCCCAGGCGGCTGGCGGTCAGTTCAGCTTCGCTGACACCCAGTTTGGCCGCGGCATCGCGGGCGCGCAGGCCGGGTTGTTCGGCGCGCAGTTGTTGCCAGCTCTGGTAAAGGGCCGGGGCGACTGGCAGGGCGGAAGTATTGGCGCTCATGTGATGCTCCTTCAGGATCAACGGTTCGCCGTGAGGGCGAATTCTATTGGTATCTCTACACGGCTGGGCACAGCCCGGCCGTCGACAATTTCGGGGCGGAAACGCCAGGTGGTCACTGCTTCGAGAGCGGCCTGGTCAAGGCTCTCCACCCCCGAGGAACGCACCAGCGTCAGCTTGAGTTGCTGGCCGCGCTCATCGAGGCGCACCTCGATCCGCACCACGCCCTGCTGGTTGCGGCGGCGGGCAGTGTTGGGGTAGCGAGGCGCCGGGGGAGGGGTGACGAAGGACGGGCGCAGGCTGACCACCGGGGTGAGCATGGGGGCCGGAGCGGCAGCGACGGGGAGGGTCGGGTTGGCGTTCTGTGCGGGGGCGGCGGCGGGTCTCGCTGCCGGTGCCGGGCGAGTCGGGGTCTGCGCCATGGTGGCCGGAAGCTCTACGGGTTCGGCACGACGGGGTTCGGGTCTGGTTTCGCCACGAGGTTTGGCAGGCGGTTGTGGCTTGCCTGGCGCCTTGACCATGGACGGCTGGGTGCTGACCGGCAGCGGCTTGACCGGTGTCGGTGCGGCCTCGGCTTTCGTCGTTGCTGGTGCCGGCATCGGGGCAGGCGCGCGCACGGGCTGCGGCGGAGTGGGTGCGGGCACGGCAATCGGCGCCAGCGTCACCAGTTGAATCGCCATCGGCGGCTGAAAGGCCAGCGGTTCGGGCGCGGCCTGAATCTCGCGAACGAGCCATCCGGCGCTCAAATGCAGCGCAATGGATAACCCCAGACAACCCCAGAAGTGCTTCATGCACGCTTGTTCCAGTTTTAAGCTGAATGCATATGGTAATAATTTGCATTTGCAAGTCAAGCTGGTTATCTTCGCCGCCGCTGCCGACAAGCGTTTTTGTATACATCCCTTCGACAGAAAGGGGCCAAACGCTTGGTTCATACAACACAAAACACACGCCGGACAGTGTCCGTCACCCATGCAGATCCCCTTCAACACCCTGCATGCAAGTGACCACTGTCAGATCCCAGGAGTAAAAGTTAGATGTCGATCCGCCCGCCATTCGCCATGCGTCCCTGGCTCTGCTTGCTGTTGCTCTCGCCTTCGCTGGCCTTTGCCGCCGAACCCGTTACCCAGTTCGATACCGTCAGCGTGACCGCCACTCGCACCGAGCAGACCCTGCTGCAAGTGCCGAGTACCGTGTCGGTGCACAGCGAGCGTGAAATCGATCAGCAGAACGACAAGGACCTCAAGGATGTGGTGCGTTACGAGCCGGGTGTTTCGGTCAGTGGCACCGGCAGCCGCTTCGGCCTGTCCGGGGCGAACATCCGCGGTATCGACGGCAATCGGGTACTGACTCAGGTCGACGGCGTGCGCGTGCCGCAAAGCAACGCTTTCAGCCCGTTCCAGGACGTGCGCAGCAACTACGTCGACCTCGACACCATCAAGCAGGTGGAAATCATCCGCGGCCCGGCGTCCTCGTTGTATGGCAGCGACGCCATCGGCGGTGCGGTCAGCTACCTGACCAAGGATGCCGGCGAGTACCTCGAAGACGGCGACGACACCTACGCGCGCTTCAAGACCGGCTACGACGGCAGCGATGACAGCTGGCAGCGCAGCGCCACGTTCGCCGGGCGTACCGGTACCGTCGACGGCCTGCTGCACCTGGGTCGCCGCGACGGTCAGTCCACCGACACCGCAGGCAACGTCGGTGGCACAGGCGCATCGCGCACCGAAGCCAACCCGCTGAACTACACCACCGAAAACGTGCTGGCCAAACTGGGCTGGGACTACGGCGAGGGCGACCGCCTGCAGTTCACTTACGAGCGCTACCAGGATGACGCCAAGAGCAACCTGCTGAGCGACATCGTCACCCGCGCCACCCTCACCAGCCCGGCGATTCTCGGCTCCACGGCCGATGACAGCATCGACCGCACCCGCTACAGCCTGGCCCATACCCTGGCCCTGGACAGCGCGATGGCCGACAAGCTGCAATGGCAGTTGAATTATCAGGAAAGCAGCAACGACCAGGACACTTATCAGCAGCGCCAGACCACCTCGCGGGTCAACCGTGTGCGCACCCGTCAGTCGACTTACGACGAACGCCTGTGGAGCCTGAACACCCAACTCGACAAGGAATTCGCGATCGCCGACACCCGGCATCACCTGATCTACGGTGCCGAAGTCAAACGCATCGAGTCGAGCAACAAGCGTACGGGTCAAGAAGTGCGCCTGGACACCGGCGCCATTGTGCCGGCCACGGAGAACTTCCCGGTCAGCGACTTCCCGGATCCGACCAGCGAATCCCTGGGCCTGTTCGTCCAGGACAGTATCGAGGTCGGCCGCTGGACCCTGTTGCCAGGCCTGCGCTACGACTACTACCGTCAGACACCGCACGTCACGCAGGAATACCTCAACGGTTTGCCCTCGGACACCGATCCCTCGCGCCTCTCCGACGATCACATTTCGCCGAAATTCGGTGTGACCTATCAGCTGACCGAACACGAAAGCGTCTACGGCCAGTACGCTGCCGGCTTCCGTGCGCCGAACCCGGTCAACATGTACGGTGAGTTCAGCAACCCGCAATTTGGCTACAGGCAAATCGGTAACCCGAACCTCAAGCCGGAAACCAGCAACAGCTTCGAGACCGGCCTGCGTGGTCGCTACGACCTGGGCAGCTTCGGCATCGCGCTGTTCTACAACAAGTACAAGGACTTCATCGAAACGGTCAGCTTCACTGATCCGACCAGCGACATCCCGCTGACCTTCCAGTCGCAAAACGTGAGCAAGGTCACCATCCGTGGTGCTGAAGCCAAGGGTGACATCAAGCTGGACGCCTTCATGCCGGCAGGTACCCGTGCCTTGGGTTCGATTGCCTATGCACGCGGCAAGAACGAGGAAACCGGCGAGGCGCTCAACAGTGTCGACCCGCTCAAGGCCGTGATGGGCCTGGCCTACGATGCACCAAGCGGTGTGTATGGCGGCCAGGTCATGTGGACCCTGGTTCAGTCCAAGGACCGCGTCGACCACAGCGGCGATGCCGACTTGCTGATCAACCGCCAGTTCGAAACCCCGGGCTACGGCACCCTCGACCTGACGGCCTGGTGGCAGGTGACGCAGGAAGTGTCGATCAACGGCGGCCTGTTCAACGTCACCGACAAGAAGTACTGGAACTGGGGTGACGTGCAGGGCCGCGACGAAAACGCAGCGGGTCTTGATCGTATGACTCAGCCTGGGCGTTATGCGGCGGTCAATCTGATCTGGGAGATCTGATCGGTGTGACCTGGTGTTACTCCTGCAGAAATACATGACTTGTGGCGAGGGAGCTTGCTCCCGCTGGGTCGCGCAGCGGCCCCATAAAGCGGACTGCTGCGCAGTCCAGCGGGAGCAAGCTCCCTCGCCACAGGTTTTTGTGCTGTGGCTCAGGGCACAACCTGCATCCTGCTCAGCGCCTCCGGTCGTAAAACCGCGCAACTGCACAGGCGCTGCCTAGACTTTCTGCTTGATCAGCCTTGGGGAGACTGTCGGTCAAGACAACCAGAGGTTCAATCATGAGCACTCAATCGATAGATACCGAACAGATCAACCTGGTGGTGCGTCATTACGTGGAGGGCATGGTCTTCGCCAATGAAGCGCTGTTGCGCCAGGCCTTTCATCCAGACTGTCGCATCATAGGTCATTTCCAGAAGGTGCTTGAATGGGCTTCCCTGGATGAGTTTGTCATCGCCATCAAGGCCGAAATTCCGGCGCCTGCCGGTACGCAGCCGTTTTGGCAGGTGATCAGTCTCGATGTCACCGGCGACGCGGCGGCGGTCAAGGTCATCGATGATTTCGCCGGGATACGGTTTACCGATTACCTGTCGTTGCTGAAGGTGGACGGTCGCTGGGTGATCATCAACAAGCTTTATTACTATCAGGAGTAGTGCATCGCTACGGCGCATTCGACGCAAAGGCCTGCGTCTATCCTCATGAAATAAACTCGTGATCATCACGATTTAAATGAGTTTGTCTCACCAGTGCTCAACTACCGACAATGACACCATCAACCACATGGAGTTTTATTGTCATGGCATTGGCCCATTCCCTTGGATTTCCGCGCATCGGCCGCGACCGTGAACTGAAAAAAGCCCAAGAGGCGTTCTGGAAGGGCGAGCTCGATGAAGCCGGTCTGCGCGCCGTTGGCCGTGACCTGCGCAAGACTCACTGGGACTTGCAGAAAAAGGCCGGCATCGAACTGCTGCCAGTCGGCGACTTTGCCTGGTACGACCAGGTCCTGACCCACTCGTTGATGTTCGGTGTGATCCCTGAGCGTTTCCGCCCGCACGATGGCAAGGCCAGCCTGCAGACCCTGTTCGGCATGGCGCGCGGTGTGAGCGACAGCTGCTGCGGCGGCGCCCACGCCCAGGAAATGACCAAGTGGTTCGACACCAACTATCACTACCTGGTCCCGGAATTCAGCGCCGACCAGCAGTTCCAGCTTGGCTGGGATCAACTGTTCGAAGAAGTCGAAGAAGCCCGGGCACTGGGGCATAACGTCAAGCCGGTGATCATCGGCCCGTTGACCTACTTGTGGCTGGGCAAGGCCAAGGGCGCCGGGTTCGACAAGCTCGAACTGCTCGAACGCCTGCTGCCGCTGTACGGCCAGATCTTCCAGCGCCTGGCGGCACAAGGCGTCGAATGGGTGCAAATCGACGAGCCGATCCTGGTGCTCGACCTGCCTCAGGAGTGGAAAAACGCCTTCGAGCGCGCCTACAACCTGATCCAGCGTGACCCGCTGAAGAAACTGGTCGCCACTTACTTCGGTGGCCTGGAAGAGAACCTGGGCCTGGCTGCCAACCTGCCGGTGGATGGGCTGCACATCGATCTGGTGCGTGCGCCTGAACAGTACCCGACCATTCTCGACCGCCTGCCGGCCTATAAGGTGCTGTCGCTGGGTGTGGTCAACGGTCGTAACGTCTGGCGTTGCGACCTGCAAAACGCCCTGGCCACCCTGCAGCACGCGCACGAACGCCTGGGCGATCGCCTGTGGGTCGCGCCGTCTTGCTCGCTGCTGCACAGCCCGGTTGACCTGGGCCGCGAAGACCTGCTCGATGCCGAGCTGAAAAGCTGGCTGGCGTTTGCCGTGCAGAAGTGTGAAGAAGTCGCGCTGCTGGCTCAGGCGGTCAACGAGCCCGAGGCGCCGAACGTTCTCGAAGCGCTGAGTCAAAGCCGCGCCGTTCAGGCTGCCCGTGCTGCATCGCCACGCATTCACAAGCCGGCTGTTCAGGCGCGTGTGGCTGCGATCACCGCCAGGGACAGCCAGCGTCAATCGCTGTTTGCCCAGCGCATTGCAAAGCAACGCGCCGGCCTGAACCTGCCGCTGTTCCCGACCACCACCATTGGTTCGTTCCCGCAAACCGCGTCGATCCGTCTGGCGCGCCAGTCGTTCAAGCAAGGCAAGCTGACTGAGGCCGAATACACCGAAGCGATGCACAGCGAGATTCGTCACGCCGTGCAAGTGCAGGAATGCCTGGGCCTGGACGTGCTGGTGCACGGTGAAGCCGAGCGCAACGACATGGTCGAATACTTCGCCGAGCAACTCGACGGCTATGCGTTCACGCGTTTTGGCTGGGTGCAGAGCTACGGTTCGCGCTGCGTGAAACCGGCGGTGATCTTCGGCGACCTGAGCCGCCCGAAAGCCATGACCGTGGAGTGGATCCGCTACGCCCAAGGCCTCACCGACAAAGTGATGAAGGGCATGCTGACCGGTCCTGTGACCATGCTGATGTGGTCGTTCCCGCGTGAAGACGTGACCCGTGAAGTACAAGCCCGTCAGCTGGCCCTGGCCATTCGCGACGAAGTGGTGGACCTGGAAGCCGCCGGGATCAGGATCGTGCAGATCGACGAAGCGGCGTTCCGCGAAGGCTTGCCGTTGCGCCAGGCGCAGTGGCAACACTACCTGGACTGGGCGACCGAAGCGTTCCGACTGTGCGCCTCGGGTGTGCGTGACGAAACCCAGATCCACACCCACATGTGCTACAGCGAGTTCAACGATGTGATCGAGTCCATCGCCTCCATGGATGCCGACGTGATCACCATCGAAACCTCGCGCTCGGACATGGAGTTGCTGGACGCGTTCGAAGCCTTCGCCTACCCGAACGACATCGGCCCCGGCGTGTACGACATCCACTCGCCACGGGTGCCGGACGCCTCGGAAATGGCCAACCTGCTGCGCAAGGCCACCAGGCGCATTCCCGCCGAACGCCTGTGGGTCAACCCGGACTGCGGCCTGAAAACCCGCGGCTGGCCGGAAACCGAAGCGGCGCTGGTGCACATGGTCAACGCTGCGCGTCAGTTGCGTAAAGAATGGGCCTGACGCGTTAGCAGCATGAGCGCACCGGAGTACTTCACAGTGCTCAGGCTTCTATGTTGGCTGTGCCGACGCCTTCGCTGGCAAGCCAGCTCCCACAAGGTACTTCAGTGTTCACAAGACCTGTGGGAGCGGGCTTGCCCGCGAAGGCGGTAGATCAATCGCCGATGATGTTGGCTGTGCCGACGCCTTCGCTGGCAAGCCAGCTCCCACAAGGTACTTCAGTGTTCACAAAACCTGTGGGAGCGGGCTTGCCCGCGAAGGCGGTAGATCAATCGCCGATGATGTTGGATGTGCCGATGCCTTCGCTGGCAAGCCAGCTCCCACAAGGTTCTTCAGTGTTCACAAAACCTGTGGGAGCGGGCTTGCCCGCGAAAGCGGTAGATCAATCGCTGATGATGTTGGCTGTGCCGCGCTCCTACAGCCGCGGCTCGGCCACCAACAGCAACGACTGCGGCACAGGGCTTTGCGGGTGCTGCGGTTCCTGCAAGCCGGCCAGTACAAAACCCGCCATGTCCAGCGCGTTGAGCCAACTGGACAGGGTACGGAAGTACCACGGCATGGGCTGCCACTGGCCCTTGAACCCGGCAAAGGTCTCCTCCCGCCAGCCATCCTGATAGTCGCCCGCCGCAGCGGCCCACGGGTGCAGCGTCTGGATCACCAGCGCGCCACCTGGGGCGAGCAGGCTGTTCATGGCGCCGAGCAGGGGGATGATGTCCTGATGCAGCAAAGCGAAGTTGGCGCAGATCAGGTTGTAGTCGCGGCCGATGTCGACGGCTGCCTCTGCCAGCTGTTCATAGCTCGCCAGATGCACTGGTGCAGCGCCCGCCGCCCGCGCCGCTTCCACCAGCGTCGCATCGCCATCCACCCCGACCGCCTCGATGGCCCGGTCCGTCAGTGCACGCAACAGCCAGCCTTCGCCGCAGCCCAGGTCGAGCACCCGCTCGGGCTGGCGACCCAGCACCGCCAGCAGGATGGCCTGGTCGGTGACCTTCAGACGGCTTTCGATGGTGCCCGTGCGGATGGCGTCGATCCAGGCCCGGGCATTGTGGTGCCAGCTGTCGAGGAGGGTGGATTCGGGGGCGGGCATGGCGTTGTCCGGCGCTAGGTGGCTGTTGCCAAATGATAGGCAACCAACGCGTTGGCGTGGCCATGCCCCATGCCGTGTTCGGTCTTGAGCCAGGCCACCATTTCCATGTGTTTCTTGTCGCTGAGGGTTTTAAGCAGATCCAGCCAATGGCTGATCGGCTGCCCATACTTCTTCTCGATTGACGGGAAGTACGAAGCCGGTCCTTTGGGTTTTGTCTCTTCGGTCACGATGCAAACTCCCTTTTCGCTTTGGTGGGTTCGAAAGCAGCACCGGCTACGTTACTGATTTGCCGTCGGCGAGTCCATCGTTCCAGCGGTCATCCCGTCATCGATGGCGATGCCCTGGGCGCGCATGGCTTTGATCAACTCGCTGCGGGTGCCGGGCAGGTTGAGCATGGTCTGGGCACGCAGCGCCGTGACTTCTTCGGCGGTGTAAGGCTGATAGTCCGCCGGCAGGCTTTCGCCCGCCATGCCGTCTTTACGCATCAGCCAGTTGAGCAAGTCCGCCAGTTGCGCGTTGTTCAGCGCCGACTGCGACATGCCGGGCACCCGCACGAGGAATTCGCGGCCGCCCGGTACCTTCAGGAAGTTGCCGACAAAACCTTTCATCCGTGGCGTGTCGTTGGCGGCGGAGCCCGTGCCGTCGCCCAGGTGGCAACCGGCACATTGCAGCTGATAGTTGACGCCGACGCCGTACCCGGCCTGGGCAATCGGTTTTTGCACCGCTTCGTTGCCCGGTGCATGGCCCTGCGCCGGGTCGGGAATAGCCCGGGCGAACGCGAGCGGGGCGCTCAGGGCGCAGACGAGTCCGAGAAGTAGCAACTTGCGCATGAAGGGCCTCTCTTGATTGTTGTAGCCGATAAAAAAACAGTCCATTCGATACCGATTGAACCTGTGGCGAGGGAGCTTGCTCCCGCTGGGTTGCGAAGCGACCCCAAAACCGTTCACCGCAGGTGTGCCAGAGATAACGCGATCGCAGTTTTTGGGAGCGCTTCGCGCTCCAGCGGGAGCAAGCTCCCTCGCCACGGGGGACTGTTGCTAACCAAAAAAAACCGCCGATTGCCCGAGCAACCGGCGGAAAGTGCGCGTTTAGACGGCGACGCCGCGGATCACCGAAACGGTGCAGTGATAGATGTGCGATTTGGCGGCCAGGCACCAGTTCACATCGTTGTTGTTGAACGGGCGGTAAGCCGGTTCTTCACTGTCGTTACGGGTACAGGCGCACTGGGCGCAGCTTTGCTTACCGCAGCAGTCGTTGTAGGAAATGATGTAGTCCTTGCCATCGGCCGGGTTGCGGCAGGTGCCGATCCAGGTCACTTGCGAGGCTTCGGTGCCTGGCGGGCAGGAGGTCACCGAACCGCCGCAGCAACTGCACAGAAAGCCGTCGATGGAGCAGTAGCGCCAGTAGTCGCAGCTGTTCGGATCACCCGGGTCGCCAGCCTGCGCCGGCTCCGCGGCCAGGGCCTTGCTGGTACGGTCCAGCGGCAGCAGCAAGGGCAGGGCGGCACCGGCCACCATCAGCGAGCCCATGCGCGACAGCAATTTACGGCGCGAAGTGGTGTCGGCCACGCGGCGGGTCGAGCGCTCGAACAACAGATCCAGCAGTTTCATAAACGTCTCCCTGCCTTATCAGTGGCTATGGCCGTGGCTGTGGTCGTGGGTGTGGGGTTGGGCATTGAGGTACTGCTGCAGCGTGGCGTGCTTGAGGTGCTCGACTTCGAACAGGCTGTCCAGGTGCTCGCGGGAGTTGACCAGGCCCTTGGCGCGCAGGGTGCCGGCCTTGTCGATCAGCGCGGCGTACGGCAGCTTGCCGATCTGGTAGGTCATGCCCACTTCCGGGCCGACCACGTAGGTGGCGTCTTCGAGTTTGTGTTCACGGATCAGCGCTTGCTGGGCGTCCATGTCGCCATCGCTGACGAACACCACGTCCAGACTGCCCGCTTGTTCCCTGGCGATGGATTTGATCGCCGGCAGCAGCGACTTGCAGATCGGGCAGGTCGGCGAGAGGAAGAACAGCAATTGCGATTTTTCACCGGCATAACCGAAGTTCACCGGGCGACCGTGACGATCGCTGGCAGTGATCTGCGGCGCGGGTTCATTGACCGCCACGCCTTTGTCGACCATCAGCGCGCCGGCCGGGGCCAGACGCCCGTGCAGCACGCCAATCTGCCGCACCAGGCCCATGACGACAAACGCCACGGCCACCAGCAGCACCCAGAGCAGAACGTTGGAAACAATCAAGCCTTCCATTTCGATTACCTACCAATCAATTTGAGCAGAAGAGGGGAATTCGCCAGCAAGCCATCGGCCGCGGCGTAGATGAGCAACGCGACCGCGGCGGCGGCCAGGGTCACGAAGCCATCGAACAGGTTGAGGTCGCGGGCCACCGGCGCCACGCTGGCCACCAGCGCAAGCAGCACCAGTGCGCTGTTGCGCGCCAGCAGGACCGGGCGCAGCGGCTGTGCCTGGTCGGGGCCGGCGCAACCGCAGTCGATGTCCGCGCGACCGCGCCACAGGTTGATGCCGATGGCGGCGGCGTACAGCGCCAACAGGCTGGCCGCGCTTATTGCGGCGTAACCACGGCTGACCGGTACCAGCAGGGCAAAGGCGATGGCCAGTTCCAGCAGCGGTACCAGCCGTGCCGTCGGGCGCACCAGCGCCTGGGGCAGCAGTTGGTAGTCCGCCAGTTGCCGGGTGAAGCGGGCCGGCGCGCGCAACTTGTGGGTCGCGGCGCTGGCCAGCAACACCGCGATGGCGATGGCGCAGGCTATGATGAAGATCGGATCTGTGTGCATGGCCGAACCTCTCAGTAACTCAGGACCTGAGTCGCGGTCTTCGCGACTTTCGGCATGCTGCCGGTGAGCTTGTTGGTCTTCAGATCGAAAATCTGCAAACCGCCTTCGACGTCGGCGCCGAGCAACAGCGGCTTGTCGTCGCCGGTGGCCTGCATGCTCCACACCGGAACCGGGGCCTCCAGGGTCGCTACCTTTTTGTGGGTCTTGAGGTCGAACGCCCAGATCAGCGGGCTCGGGTCTTCCCACTTCATGGCTTCGTGGGCGTCGTGCATCAGCACATACAGGCGGTCCAGCTTCGGTGCCACGGCCATCAACTGCCAGCCACCCGGTGCCCAACCGGCCTTCTTTTCTTCGTCGGTAACCAGCGACCAGGACGGCAGGATCTTCGGCGCGTCACCGGCGAAATCCACCGGACGCACGGTGCCGGTCGTGGTGGTGAAGTAGTAGGTGTCGCCGACGTTGACCGCACGCTCCACCAGTTTTTCCGCGTTCGGATCAAAGAACGGCGTGCGGCTGCGCGCGGTTTCCTGGCCCTGATCGTTGAGGGTCACCACTTGCAGGCTGCCGTCGCCGCACAACGAGGCGAAACGACGGTTGCCGATCGGGTAGTTGAGTACGCAACCGGGGATGGCGATTTCCGTGGCAACGGCCTTGGCCTGGGTGTCGACCACAGTGACCGAAGTCGACGGGGTGAAGTTGTAGACATAGACGAACTTGTCGTCGCCACTCGGCTTGAGCGCATAACGCTGGGTCAGCGATTCGGCGCGCTTGTTCGGGATCAGCACTTCCCAGGCCGGCGACAGGGTCGAACTGTCCCATGCGGTCAGCACGTCGGTACGGGTACCGCGGGTGCCGCGCGAATACCAGATGTCCGCACTGTAGAGGGTCTTCTTGTCATGGCTGAGGGTCGACGGCGCGGCAAAACCGGTCGGCACCATGCCGAGGATGCGCTTCTGGTCCGGGTCGACCACGGTCACGCGGCCGGCGACGAAACTGTCGAACTCGACGTCGATGACAAACGCGCGATGAGCTTCGGGTGGAAACGCCAGAACGGTCTGGCCAATCGTACCGGCGGGCAGGTCCGCGCGGGCACTGTTCAAACCGAGTACAAGCAGGCTCAGGCCAAGCGCTGACTGTACGGAGATCCTGTTTGTTCGCATAAGGGGAACTTCCTGAATTGTTGGTAACGCGGATCGCGGGTGCTTTGGCAGATTTTTACCCTTTGATTCTGCCGTGCCCGGCGATCAGGAGAATTGCCCTGCCTGCCAAGTGTTTGTGTGTCTGTGCCAGTGTCATGAAACCCTCTTCATGCGCGCTGAAATTGCCAGTGAAATCATTGTGGCGAGGGGAAGGGAAAAGCTGAAGACCGCGCCGCACGGCGCCAGGTTTTGCGCCCAGATATCGCCCCGGTGGCGGCCGATGATGTTCTTGCACAGCGCCAGGCCAATGCCGTTGCCGCTGACCTTGGAGGAGAAAAAGCCGTCGAACAGCTTCTCCTGCGCCTGGGCCTGGATGCCACGGCCGCAGTCTTCGATGCGCACCAGCGCCACCTCGTTGTCGCGGCTGGCCTGGATCCGCAAAACGCGCCGCTCGGCCGGCAGGTCGGCCATTTCTTCGATGGCGTTGAAGGCCAGGTTGAGGATCACCTGGCCGATCAGCACCTTCTCGCAACTCACCATCAGCGGTTCGGGCGAGGCGATGATTTCCACGCGCACCCGGCTCGGATCGGCCCGCAGGCTGATGAAGTAGCGGGTTTCGCGCAGCAGCTCATTTAGGTCGATCCGCTCCTCCGATTGCTCCAGCTTGACCACGTAGTCGCGCACGCTCTTGATGATCACCGAGGCATGCTCGATTTGCCGCACTGCGTTTTGCAAACCCCAGGCGACGTCCTGATCGGTTTCGCCGGCGTTGCCCAGGCGAATCATCGTGCCTTCGATGAAGTTGCGGGTGGCGGCCAAGGGTTGGCTCAGTTCGTGGGCGATGGCCACGGCCATTTCGCCCATGGCGTTGTAGCGCGCCAGGTACTCGAGCTTCTGCTCGCTGACCCGCCGCGCTTCCTCGGCCTGGACCTGCTCGGTGACATCGCGGAACAGCAGCAGATGGCCGACCAGATCGTCCTCGATCTCGATGTAGCGGCAGGTCGCGTCATGCCAACGCCACTCGCCATCGCGGCGCTGCACCTTGTAATGCACGTTGAACGGCGCGTGCTCCGGCGTTTCATCGGCAAGTTGTTGCAGCAGGCGCCGGCCGGATGCGTCGTCGCACCAGGCCAGGAAGTTCTCACCCATCAGCTGGTGCACTTCGCTGTTGAGCAAGTGCGCGCCGGAGTCGCTGATAAAACGGATGTCACCCTCGGGGCCGAGCACCGCCACGCCTTCGGCCAGGTCCTGCATGAAGGCCTTGAGCCGGCTTTCGAAACGCTTGAGGTCGCGCTTGACCTTGTCCTCTTTGGAGATGTCGCGGAACTGCACCATCAACACATCGCGACCGTCCAGGTGCACCAGGGTCGCCACCGCCTCGGACAGAATCTCCACCCCTTGCTTGGAGCGATAACACCACTCGATGGCGCGCTGCCCGGTGCGCGCGGCGCCTTCGAGCCAGCGCAAGCCGACCGAACGTCGGTACTTCGGCGCATCGCGGGTCATGTCCGGGGCCTTGAGCGGCGTCAGTTCCTCCAGGGTAAAACCCAGCGCCGCCAGGGCAGCGGCGTTGGCCCAGAGAATCTCCTTGGTGTGCGCGTCATGAAGAATGATGCACAGCGGCATGGCTTCGATCAGCGCAAAAAAGTCGTTCGGTTTTGGCAGGTACATCGCACGGCCCCTGGCGGCAGAGATTTGCAGTATGGCGTTTTATACCTGCTCGCACAGCGCGATGCGCTCAGAGGTAACCGGCGTGGACCTAGGGGTTTTCTTTAGCGAGGGGGCTGCACGCACCAATAGTGGCGGCCGGATGCGATTTTTACACTGGCCTCCAATGCAAGGGCGACGACCCGACCCTTGTAGGAGCGGTGGAGCCCTCTAACAATAATCAAAACGGAGAACTAGCCCATGCTGCGTTCAGCTGTCGCGCAACAAGACCCTGTGTCCGGCCCGGTTGTGCCAATGGTCGAGAGTCAGCTATTTGAGCAGGTACTGGATGAGCTTCGCCAACGCCGCGAAGAATTCGACGCCGGCTCCCACGTGCCTCGGGACATGATCGAGCGCTTCAAGCAGCTGGGCATCTACCGCGCCGCCACGCCGAAATGCTACGGCGGCGACGCCCTGGCGCCGGCGCTGTTCCTGCACATGATCGAACGCATCTCCGAAGCCGACGGCTCGGCGGGCTGGGTCGCCAGCTTCGGCAGCGCCGGTGTCTATCTGGCGGCCTTGCCACCGCAAACCCTGGCTGAAATCTACGCCGAGAGCCCGGACCTGGTGTTCGCCGGCGGGTTGTTCCCGCTGCAGCCCGCCGAGGCGGTGGAAGGCGGCTGGCAGGTCAACGGCACCTGGAAGTTCGCCAGCGGCAGCAAAGGCGCGGACCTGCTGGGTGTCGGCATCGGCGCCAGTGCGGCGGGCGGCAAACCGCGCACGGCGGTGTTCCCGGCCAGCCAGGTCGAGATCGTCGAAAACTGGGATGTGGTCGGCCTCAAGGGCACCGGCAGCCATGACCTGCGCGTCACCGACAAATTCGTCGAGGACCGCTGGACCTTCATCCGTGGCGGTGCCGCCACCATCGACGAACCGCTGTTCCGTTACCCGTCGATCGCCTACGCCGCGCAAGTGCTGGCGGTGGTCAACCTCGGCCTGGCCCGTGCAGCACTGGACGAAATCAGTCGCATGGCCGGCGCCGGCGGCATTACCGGTGCGCCGAAAATGGCCGACCGCGCTTACGTGCGCATCGAGATCGCCAAGGCCGAAGCCAAGCTGATGGCCGCGCGGGGGTTCTTCTACAACGCCACCGAACAGGTGTGGAACTCGATCCTGGCCGGCAACCCGGTCACGCCGGAGCAGACCAGCCTGCTGCGCCTGTCGGCGATCCATGTCTCCCAGGCGGGGGCCGAGGTGGTGCAAAGCGCTTACAGCCTGGCCGGGACCACCGCCATTTACCTGCGTCATCCGCTGCAACGCTACCTGCGCGACTCGATGGTGGTGACCCAGCACGCCTTCCTCAGCGAAGGGCTGTACGACGGCGCCGGCTCGGTGTTCCTCGGCGTGCCGCCGTTCCCGGGCTACATCTGAATTTTCAATACTTTTTCAAGGATCAACAGCATGTCCCAAGCTACCCAGGAACCGTTGCGCGTCGTCTTCTGCATCGGCATCACCCAGAACTTTTTCGACCTGCCCACCGGCGAAGGCCTGAGCGTGTGGAAGGGCTTCAGCCAGATGATGGGCTCCCTCGGCGCCATGCCCGGCATCACCGTGCTCGGCGCCATGGACGACGACCGCCTGATGGTCGGCCCGTCGACCACCTCGCCCTGGACCGTGTACATCATGGCCGACGTCGACTGCCACCAGTCGGTGATCGACGCCTGCAACCTGTTCCGCACCACGCCGGTGGGCGAGTACAGCCTGTGGCGCTACGCCAAGGTCGAAGCGCGCATCGGTCGCCCGCTGACCATCCCTGACGCGGCCAGGGTGTAAGCCATGAACGAGGCCTTGCTGCAGCGTCTTCAGACGCTCGAAGGGGAAAGCGCGGTGCGTCGTCTGATGGCGCGCTACATGGACCTGTGCGATGTGCCGAGGGCGCTTACCCATGTCAGCGAATTGGCTGAGCTGTTCTGCATCGATGCGATCTGGGAAGGCATCGGCAGCCAGACCGCACAGACCTTCGGCCAACACCGTGGACGCGAGGCCGTGGCCGCGTTTGTCGGCGGTTACCTGCCGCCTTCGGAGCACTTTCGCCTGAACCTGCACTATCTCACCAGCGAGTCGATCGTGGTCGACGGCAGCACGGCGCAAGGGCAGTGGATCATGCAGCAGATTTCCACCTACGCCGATGGTCGCAGCGAGCTGTTCGGCACGCGGCTGAACATCGATTTCCGCTGCGTCGATGGCACCTGGCTGATCGCGCATTTCCGCACGCAACGGCTGTTCAATACGCAGCTTTTCACCTTGGGAGCGGGCACATGAGTACTTTCATCAGCGAATTCCTCCTCGGTGGCAACGGCAAGCGCGTCGCCATCAAGGACTCCATCGACATCGCCGGCCACCCGACCCGCTCGGGCAGCCGTGCCTTCGCCGATGCACCCGCTGCCACGAAAAACGCCGAAGTGGTCGACGCGATCCTCGACGCCGGCTGGCAGATCGTCGGCAAGACCAATCTGCATGAACTGGCCTTCGGCGTCACCGGCATCAACGACTGGACCGGCACACCGGTGAACCCGCAGGCGCCGGACCGGGTGCCGGGTGGTTCCTCCAGCGGCTCGGCCTCGGCCGTCGCGGCCGGCCTGGCAGACATCGCCATCGGCACCGACACCGGAGGTTCGGTGCGGGTGCCGGCGGCGTGCTGCGGTATCGCCGGGCTCAAGCCGACCTATGGCCGTGTCAGCCGCATCGGTGCCCATCCACTGGAATCCAGCCTCGATTGCGTCGGGCCGTTCGCCAAAAGCATGGACGATCTGATCGCCGCCATGCAGGTGATTTGCCCAGGCTTTGACGTGCAGGGACTGCCCGCAGACGGCGCGAAAGTCGGCTTCCTCGACGTGGCCTGTGACGCGCATCTGCAAGCCAGTCTCGGTGCCGCGGCCGACCGTGCGGGATGGCGCCGTAGCCACCTGCACCTGAGCGAATTCGAAGCCGCGTTCGCCGCCGGCCTGACCGTGATCAATTTTGAAAACTGGGCCGCGTTCGGTCATCTCACCGGCAAAGGCCTGATCGGTGCCGATGTCGAGACACGCCTGTTGGCGGCCAGCCGCACCACCCTTGAAGAACTGGCCCAGGCCGAAGCCGTACGCACGCGCTTCACGCAACAGGTGGATGCGGCGCTGGAAGAGTTCGCCGTGCTCTTGCTGCCGACCCTGCCAAGCCTGCCACCAACCCTCAGCGAAGCCCGCGCCGGCAGCAAGGCCGTGGCTGGCATGACCCCGCTGGTGCGGCCTTTCAACCTCAGCGGTCACCCGGCGCTGACGGTGCCGGTGGAACTCGATTGCGGCGGATTGAAAGTCGGCCTGCAAATCGTCGGCCGCAAAGGTCAGGACGAGCTGGTTTGCGCCTTTGGTGCGCAACTTCAAGCCTCTACAACCCAAATCTGAAAAGAAGCCATGAGGAGAACCGCATGAGCACTCATGAATACCGGCTGATCGCAACGTCGAAAAGCCCCGAAGACCTGGTCAGTCACGACCGCGTCGACGTCTCGCTGTACAACGACCCGGCGCTGTTCGAAGCCGAGCTGGAAAAGATTTTCTACCGCACCTGGGTGTGGGTGGCCCACGAAAGCGAGGTGCGCAACTCAGGCGACTTCAAGACCGCCACCATCGGCCGTCGTCCGGTGATCGTCGTGCGCGACAAGAAGAACACCATCAACGTGCTGGAAAACCGTTGCCGGCACCGTGGCGCCACCGTGTGCGAGAAGCACAAGGGCAACGCCACCGGTTTCACCTGCCCGTACCACAGCTGGTCCTATGGCCTGGACGGCAAGCTGCGGGCGCTGCCGTATCCGGACGGTTACGAAGGCATCCTGGAGAAGTCCGAACTGCCGCTGACCAGCCTGCGCGTCGAAAGCTACGCCGGCATGGTCTTCGCCAGCTACAACGACGAAATCGAACCGCTGGAAGACTTCCTTGGCGGCGCCAGGCACTGGATGGACCTGTTC
This sequence comes from Pseudomonas sp. B1(2018), assembly GCF_003097365.1. Classification (NCBI taxonomy): domain Bacteria; kingdom Pseudomonadati; phylum Pseudomonadota; class Gammaproteobacteria; order Pseudomonadales; family Pseudomonadaceae; genus Pseudomonas; species Pseudomonas sp. B1(2018). The sequence continues at coordinate 23,203 of NZ_PYUK01000029.1, read as the reverse complement.
ATGAAGCAGGGCGCCGGCTACCCGATCAAGACCCAGGGTGAACACAAGTTCAGCTTCAAGGGCAACTGGAAGATCCAGCTGGAAAACACCACCGACGGTTATCACTTCCCGATCGTACACAAGTCGTTCATGTCGTCGGTGGACGAAGAAACCTCGGAAATGCTCTCGTTCATGACCGACGAACAAGCCGTGACCCACTCCCTGGGCAACGGCCACAGCGTGATGGTGATGGTGCCGGAGCACGTCGACCTGGATCACGATGACGGCACCGAACAGTTGCAGGAACGCTTCGCCCACGTCACCGAAGAGCTGTCGAAAACCCTGCCGGCCGATCAGGTGCGTCGCATCGTGCGCTCGCTGCACGGCGCCGGTTTCAACCTGAACCTGTTCCCCAACGTGGCGATGTCGATGTCGTTCTTCCGCGTGCTGCGCCCGGTGTCGGTCACCGAAACCGAGATCCGTCACGTGGCCCTCGGCATGGACGGTGGCCCGGAAATCGCCAACCGCGAACGCATGCGCATCCACGAACACTTCCAGGGCCCGTTCGGTTTCGGCAGCCCCGACGATGCCGAAGCCTGGGACCGCGTGCAGCGCGGCTCGTATGCCGGCGTCGACGCGCCGATCCTGGTCAACCGCGGCCTGAACCGCGAAATCACCGCTGAAAACGGCGACAAGGTCAGCCACGCCACCGACGAAGGCGGCATGCGCGGTGCCTACGACATGTGGAAAAGGATGATGAGCCAATGAGCAATCACGACACCCTGAACGGTTTTTCCGGCCCCTTGGCCCAGGCCATCGAATTCATCTGGCGCGAAGCCGAACTGCTCGACCACAAGAACTATGCCGAATGGGCGACCCTGTGGAGCGACAGCGGCAAGTACATCGTGCCGATCGACCCGGACACCGAAGACTTCGAAGCGACCCTCAACTACGCCTACGACGATGCACGCATGCGTGCCCTGCGTATCGAACGCCTGAGCGCCGGCTTCTCGCCGTCGGCGGTGGACGCGGCGAAAACCATTCGCACCGTCTCGCGTTTCCGTCTGGTGGAAGCGGCCGGTGACATCGTCGAAGTGAATTCAGCGCAGCTGCTGTACGCCTACAAGCGCGGCGTGCACACGCCATTCGTGGCCGACCTGAACCACCGCATCCGTTTCACCGACGGCGTGCCGAGCCTGGAACGCAAGGTGGTGCGCCTGATCAACTCCACCGACAGCCTGAGCGCGCTCGGCTTCCTTTTGTGAGGGTACACCCATGAGTCGAGTAGCCCTCGTAACGGGTGCCTCGCGCGGGCTGGGCGAGTGCATCGCCCGCCGTCTGCACGCGGCAGGTTATCGCGTCGCCCTGGCGGATGTGCGCCTCGATGGCGTGCAGCAACTGGCGTTGCAACTCGATGGCAGCGGCGCCAGCGCCATGGCCATCGAGCTGGATGTGCGCAACAAGGCCGACTTCCAGCGTGCCCGCGACCTGCTTGTTGAGCAGTGGGGCGGCACCGACATTCTGGTGAACAACGCCGGCGTGTCGAAAGTCGCGGCGCTGATGGACATCACGCCAGAAGAGTTCGACGAGTCGATGGCGATCAACCTGCGCGGCACCTTCGTGGCCTGCCAGGTGTTCGGCGCGCACTTTGCCGAGCGGGGCTTCGGGCGCATCGTCAACATCGCGTCGCTGGCCGGGCAGAACGGCGGCACCGCCACCGGCGCGCACTACGCGGCGGCCAAGGGCGGCGTGGCGACCCTGACCAAGGTTTTCGCCCGTGAACTGGCGCCGCAAGGGGTGACGGTCAACAGCATCTCGCCGGGTCCGCTGGACTTGCCGGTGGTGCGCGAAACCGTGGCGCCGGAGCGTCTGGAGCAGATCCTGAAAATGATCCCGGCCGGCACCCTCGGCGACCCGTCGTACATCGCCGACAGCGTGTTGCTGCTGATCGCCGACAACGCCGCCTCCGTCACGGGCGCGTGCTGGGACATCAACGGCGGCTTGTTCATGCGCTAAACGGAACCCCCCTGTAGGAGCTGCCGAAGGCTGCGATCTTTTAAAAATCAAGATCAAAAGATCGCAGCCTGCGGCAGCTCCTACAGGTGTTGTGTTAAACGAAAAAAATAAATATTCAGGTGATGCAATGATGAAGGTGAAGATCGAAAGGATCGTCGACGAAGCGCTGGATATCCGCTCCTTTCGCCTCGTGCGCAGTGACGGCCAGCCGCTCGACACCTATGAACCGGGTGCCCACGTCGACCTGACCGGGCCGACCGGGGTGACCCGCCAGTATTCGCTGTGCAGCCCGCCGCAGGATCGCCGTGCGTACCTGGTGGCGGTGAAGAAAGAAGCGCAGTCGCGCGGCGGTTCGCTGGCGTTGCACGAGCAGGTCGAGGAGGGCATGGAGCTGGAAATGGGCGCGCCGCGCAACCTGTTCCGTCTCGATGAAAGTGCCGATGAACACCTGTTGTTCGCCGCCGGTATCGGTGTCACGCCGCTGCTGAGCATGGCCTACAAACTGGCGGAAAGCGGCCAGCCGTATCGCCTGCATTATTTCGCCCGTTCGGCGCAGTACGCCGCGTTTACCGAGCTGTTGGCCACCCGTTTTGCCGATCACGTGGAGTTTCACTACGGCGTGGAGCCCGCGGACCTGGACGGCGCATTGAGCGCATGCCTTGAGCGTGCCGGCAGCGCCGCCCATGTCTACACCTGCGGCCCGGCACCCTTCATGAACACAGTGGTGGCAGTGGCTTCGCGCAGTCGCCCGGATGAGGCCATTCACCTCGAACACTTCGCGGCGGACCCGGCGGCCAACAGCGCCCCGGCCGGCGGTTTCGAAGTGGAGCTGGCCAGTTCCGGCGTGGTGCTGCACGTGCCGGCCGACGCCAGTCTGGTCGACGTGTTGCAGGCCCACGGTTGCGACATCGACACCGAATGCCGCGAAGGCATTTGCGGCACCTGCATCGTCGAAGTGCTGGAAGGCGTACCGGAGCACCGCGACAACTGCCTGTCGAACAAGGAAAAGGCGTCCAACAAGCAGATCTGCGCCTGTGTGTCACGGGCGCTTTCCGCTCGTCTGGTATTGGACATTTAAGGCTCGGGAAGGCTGGAAAGCATGCGCCGGAGCCTGTTGAATGGGCGCCCGGCGGCCGTCGAGGGAGGCGATGGCTACAGAAACAACGGTTTTGACGAACCGCTCGATGAAGCGGTCGAAAAATAACAACAAAAACGTGAGGCTTTGCGGACATGATTACAGCATCGACGGTGCGCAACGAGGCGTTCGAAAGTTGGTTGAGCCAGGTGAACCAGGCCTGCGGGCGTTTCGACGCGCGGGCGCTGGACACTGATTTCTACGGCGAACTGGCGGAATTTCGCAGCGGAGCGATCAACCTCAGTGTGGTCGACATGGCGCACGTGCATTTGTATCGCACCAGCAAGGACGTCAGCACCAGCAGCGACGGCCACTACTACGCCGTGTTCCAGATGCGTGGCAGTTCACAGCTGGAGCAGGGCGACAACCGCGCGCAACTGGGTTGTGGCGACATCGCGCTGATCGACGCCAGCCGTCCGAGCGACATGACCTACCACGACGACTGCCGACAGCTGTCGCTGATTCTTCCGCGTCAGGTGGTCGAGCGTGGTTCGCACTTCAATGCCGTCAACTGCGCCACGCGCATCGCGGCCAGCAGTCCGCTGGCGGCGATGGCCAACAGGCTGGTGCTGGAGACTCGCCAGCAGGAAGGGCTGGACATGCAGGAAAGCGAGGCTGTGCTCGATGCCCTGGCCAGTTTGTTGCTGCCGGGCATCAGCGCCCGGGACAGCGCGGCCGATCCCCATGAGCGGCAGTTCCGCAAGATCATCGCGTTCATCGACACACACCTCAGCGACGAAGAACTGTGCCCCGAGTTGATCGCCCGTGAAGTCGGGATTTCCGTGCGCGGCCTGTACCGGATGTTCTCCAAGCGCGGGCTGGTGGTGGCGCAGTACATCAAGCACCGTCGCCTGGACTTCTGCGCGGAAAACCTGCGCCGCGCCGATGTCGAGCAGAAGCTGTCGGCGCTGTGTTACGCCTGGGGCTTCTCGGATTCGAGCTACTTCTCGTCGGCCTTCAAATCGCGCTTTGGTGTGTCTCCAGGAGCATATCGCAAGCGGTATAGCCAGATCTGACACCCACCATTGATGGTGTGTTTGCTGGCCTCATCGCGGGCTTGCCCGCGAAGAGGCCATGTCAGTCGCCTTCAATTTCGGATGTGCCGGCCTCATCGCGAGCAAGCTCGCTCCCACAGTAGATCTGCGGTGAACACAAGATCTGTGTACGGCCGGGATCAAAAAATGTGGGAGCGAGCTTGCTCGCGATGGCGTCGTGTCAGTCGCCTTCAAATTCGGATGTGCCGGCCTCATCGCGAGCAAGCTCGCTCCCACAGTGGATCTCCAGTGAACACAAAGCCTGTGTACGGCCGGGATCAACCTGTGGGAGCGAGCTTGCTCGCGATGAGGCCCGACGGCGAATACAAAATGCTCAATGCCGCACCGGCTCATCCACCGGCAAATGCAGCACCTCGCGCACCAGCATGGCGATGCTGGTCACGCCCATCTTTTCCTTGATCTTGGTGCGGTGCACGTCAACGGTCTTCACGCTGATGTTCAGCTCCCGCGCGATCACCTTGCTGGCCTTGCCATCGATCACCAGCATCAACACTTCCCGCTCACGGCTGGTCAACAATGCCAGTTTGCCCTGCAGGTTCTGACGCTGTTGCTGATCGGCCTGGGCGTGCACGGCGGTCTTCAGCGCGGCCTGGATGCGATCGATCATCTGTTGCGGGTTGTAGGGCTTCTCGACGAAGTCCAGCGCGCCGTTCTTCATCGCCGTGACCGACATCGGAATATCGCCATGGGCCGAGACGAAGATGGTCGGCAGGGTGCTGCCGCGCTGGTTGAGGATTTCCTGCAACTGGAAACCGCTGGTCTCCGGCATGCGCACGTCGAGCACCAGGCAGGCGGGCTGCCTGGGGTCGTACTGGCTGAGGAACTCTTCGGCGCCGGCAAAGCACTGCGCCTGCACGCTGACCGACTCCAGCAACCAGGCCAGGGAAGTGCGCAGGTCCTTGTCGTCGTCAACGATATAAACAATCGGTTTGCGGGTTTCCATCGGGGCTGCCACGAAAGTTTTCTAATTATTGTTTTCGCACGCGAACGCGCGGCACGCATCGGCTCGTCTTTGTGGAGCCAGTCATCAGAATACCCACTGTGGCCGGCCCTTGCGATAAAGAAACCACCTAGTCGACTAGCGGAAACCCAACCTCGCCATGGGGATCGTCAGAATGGTTGTGCCGCGCCCGCAGCCTTAGTCTTGTTCCATCACCTACGGGCCGCAAGATGGCGGTCCTCCTGAAGGAAGGGGCATCGACATGGCCGACCTGAGCCAGCAGCAAATCGACTTTCGCAACGCCATGGCGCAGCTGCCTGCGGCGGTGAACATCATCACCACCAACGGCCCCGGCGGGCGCTGCGGCATCACGGCCAGCGCCGTGTGCTCGGTGACCGACTCGCCGCCCACCGTATTGGTGTGCGTCAACCGCAACAGCGCCACCCACGACGTGTTCCGCACCAACGGCCACTTGTGCGTCAACGTGCTGTGCGGCGAGCAGGAAGAACTGGCCCGACACTTCGCCGGCATGACCCAGGTGCCGATGGCCGAGCGCTTCGCCTGGGACCTGTGGGACGACGGCGCGGCCGACGTGCCGGTACTGCGCGATGCCCTGGTGCAGCTGGAAGGGCGCATCAGCGAGTGCAAGGAAGTGGGCTCGCACTCGGTGATGTTCGTGGAGCTGACGAAGGTCGGCGTGCGCGAACCACGCGACAGCCTGGTGTATTTCAACCGCTTGTTCCATCGCCTGGAACATGCCGGCGCGCATTGCTGATAGACCGCGTTATCGTTCAATCGCGAGCAAGCTCGCTCCCACAGTGGATTTGAGTCGAACACAGATGTTGCGTTCGCTGAAAGTCCCTGTGGGAGCGAGCTTGCTCGCGATGGCGGTGCCAGTTTGGAATGCTTGTTTAACGGCTGTAGGAGTAACTTCCTGCAAGCTACAACACCTTGCGGCATTGCCTACAGCTACGCCAGAATCCGCCGGCTTGTGCGCCTTGAGGTCCATCGGTAACTTGATTCGCGTCACTGATTTGCAGTGATCGGGTTTAGCAGCCCGTGGTATTTGAAGGTCGTACGAGTGTCCGTCAGGCAGGTATTCCATACCTGCATTTGATGGCAGCTGTGCGCAGGGCGTCCTTGGGCGCGCCGGCTTTCTTCATTTCCCCGGTCTGCTAACCTGCGTACAGCCGCCACCCCTCGTTTAGCAGCGACGGCGTGGTAGCATCACAACGGAAATGAAAGTCATGCTCAAGGTTACACCTGATCCACCAGACAACGGTTCCTGCCCAAACCCGGCCCTGCACATCATGGCCACTCCGCACAAACCCTCCTCGATGTTCACCATCAACCCGCAAATCGACACCGAAACCCTGCTGGCCCACGCCTGCGAATCGCTGGCCTCGGCGAGTGTCATGGCCAATGACCTGGCGGGTTTTCTGGAAGGCTCGCACCGCAACACCCTGCTGGGCATCGCGCAAGTGATCATGCTGGGGGAGTTGGCGGTGAATCGGGCTTTGGATCAGGTCGATCGCCCCGGCTAACCACGAACACTGTGGGAGCGGCGGTGCGGCGATCCGACTTGCCCGCGAAAGCGGTGTGTCAGTCAACATTGATGTTGGAAGTGATGGCCTCTTCGCGGGCAAGCCCGCTCCCACAGTGGATTTTTGGCGTACTCACTTCTTGTGTTCACGGAAGATCCCTGTGGGAGCGAGCTTGCTCGCGATGGCGGTCTATCAGACCTGCAAATATTCCCGAGCCAACCAGCAAGCCCGCTCAATCAACATCGGCGCCATTTCAATCGCCGTCGGCGTGCCCTGGCGGGTGTGAATCCAGCCCAGGTACGTGGTACCACGCAGCATCAGGAACAGCGCCAGGGTCTTGCGATCCGCCTCGGTCAGCGGCTTGACCGCGTGGTAGCCGTCGAGCAGCGCGGCCTTGATCTGATCAAAGCGCGGGTCATCCAGGCAGAAGTACAGCGCGGTGGCCAACTCGAACATGTGCCAGCCAAACCCGGCATCGTCGAAGTCGATCAGGCGCAGGTGCGGGCCTTCGATCAGCAGGTTCTCGGGCACCAGGTCGGCGTGGATCATGCCGAAGTTGCCCAGGTGCCGACCGTACTGACGCAAGTCCTTGCGTGCCGTGCGCCGAGCCTGTTGCAGCAGCTCCCGTTGCTCATCGCTGAGTTGCTCCAGCTCCCAGAAGCGCCCCCAGAACGGGTTGGCGCCGATCAGGCCTTCTTCATCCCAGGCATGCCGGACAAACTCGTCCGGCTGCTGCCAGTGCGCCGAATGCAGGTGAATGCGCGCGGCAATTGCGCCGGCCTCGCGGAACAGAAAATCGATTTCGGTCTCGGCCTGCACCCCGTTCTCCGAGGTGCCGGCGGTGGCGCCCGGCAGCCAGGCGAGCATGTCGATGTGGCGCGGTTCGCCAATGGCTTGATGGGTGACTTCGACCAGATGGCTTTGATTCTGCGCACGGATGATCTGCGGCACGGTGATGCCGGCGCCGGCCAGTGCCTCCATCCATTGCAGCTCGGAACGTAGTGCGGCTTCGCCGTGATAGCCATTGCGGTGGATGCGCAAGGCGACCCGCTGACCATCGTGGCGATGGGCGGAGAACACTGCGTTCTCGCGAAACTTCACCAGTTCAATGTCGGCGAACTCGCCGTCCCACTGTTGCAGGGCATGGCGCGCCAGTTCGTGCAGGCGGGCCACTTGCTGGTCGTGTGGCAGGGTGCGGAATTCAGTCATGGCAGGGCCTCAAATCGCGCTCAGGGCGTGGTCCAGGGTGTCGACAAACAGGTCGGCGTGATCGCGGCCGAACACCAGCGGCGGTCGCAGTTTGAGAATGTTGTCGCCGGCGCCGATCTTGCTGATCAGCACGCCGTTCTCGCGCATGTCGTTGACCACCTTGCGCGCCTCCAGGCCGGCCGGCTCCTTGCTGGCGTGGTCTCTTACCAGTTCCATAGCGAAAAAAAGGCCCTTGCCGCGCACGTCGCCGATGATCGAGTGCCTGGCGGCCAGCGCTTGCAGGCGTTGTTGCACGTAAGCGCCAACGTCTTGCGCGTTTTTCAGCAGTTGCTGTTGCTCGATCACGTCCAGCACCGCCATGCCGACCGCCGCCGCCACGGGCGAGCCACCGAAGGTGTTGAAGTACATCGCGTGGCGCCCGAAGGATTCGACCAAAGCCTTGTGGGTGATCAAGCCGGCCAGTGGATAGCCGTTACCCATGGGTTTGCCGAGGGTGACGATGTCCGGCACCACACCGTGGGCCTGATGCCCCCATAGATGATCACCGGTACGGCCGAAGCCGGACTGCACTTCGTCGGCGATGAACAGTCCGCCCGCGGCGCGAATCAGCACGGCGGCCTTGTTGACGAAGCTGGCCGGCACCCGTGGCAGGCCTTCGTTGGCGAACAGGGTGTCGATCAGCAACGCGGCCGGGCGAATGCCCTGGGCCTGCATCGAGGCAATCGCGGCGGCGATGTTGGCCGCGTATTGCTCGGCCAGTTGCGCCTCGGTGGTGCCGACCGGTGCCCGGTACAGGCACGGAATCGGCACGGCGCGGGCATGGGCGGCGAAAGGTTCCGGCGAGGGCAGGGCGGTGGTGACTTGCGCCAGCGACGCCGAGTTGCCGTGGTAGTTGTAGTCACTGACGATGATGCCGGTGCCGCCACTGGCAAAGCGTGCCAGCCGCAGCGCCAGCTCATTGGCCTCGCTGCCGGTGCAGGTGAACATCGCAGTGTCCAGCGACTCACCGAAGGTCGCGGTCAGGCGTTCGGCGTAGCGCACCACTTGCTCGTCGAGGTAGCGGGTATGGATGTTCAGCGTGGTGGCCTGGCGGTGCATGGCCTCGGTCACGTGAGGGTTGCAGTGACCGACGCAGGGCACGTTGTTGTAGACGTCGAGGTAGCGACGACCGTCGACGTCGAACAGCCAGACACCTTCGCCACGCACCAGGTGCAAGGGCTTGTCGTAGAACAGCGGTGAGGCGCTGCCCAGTACGCGATGGCGGCGTTGCAACAGAGTGTCTTCAGGCATGGTCTGGAACCTCAATGACGGTGGTGCGACGGTTGCGCAGCAGGTAGTTGAAAATGCACAGGCTGAAGGTCACGGCGAGGGCGATCAGCATCAGCAGGTCGAGCTGGAAGCAGGCGGCGATCACCACCAGCGTCAGGGCCAGGCCCAGCCAGGCAACCAGTTTGCCGCCGGGCAAGGTGAAGGGCCGTGGCAGGTCAGGCTGGCGGGTCTTGATGCACAGGTACGCGGCGAAGATGAACAGGTAGCCAACGTTGAGCAGCAGCACGACCGCGAGCATCACGGTGGCCGGGTCCACTTCGGACAACGGCAGGCCGATGGCGCCGATCAGCAACAGCGCCGGCCAGGGCGTGCCGCGTTTGCCGGTCTTGCCCAGCCATTGCGGGAACAGGCCGTCGCGGGCCATGGCGAACAACTGCCGGGACGCGGCGAACACCAGTGAAAAGAAGGTAGCGATCAAGCCGAACACCGCGCCGCAGCCAATCACTTTCGCCAGCCAGGAGCCGTCTCCGAAGGCGCTGCTGCTGGACATCGCGGCGTACAGCGGATCACCTGCCGAACCGACCAGCTCGACGCCACCGGCACCGGGTGCGCAAACCAGCACCACCAGCGCCGTCACCAGCAAGGTGCCGATCGCCGCCAGAATGCCCCGCGGCATGGTACGACCGGGGTTGTGCGCTTCTTCGGCTGCCGAACCGGTTTGCTCGACCGTGATGAACAACCAGATCGCGAAGGGCACGCAGGCAAAGATGCCGCCGAGGCTGACCGGAGTGGCGACGTTGGCGGGCAGTTTCAGCAAGTTGGCCAGTTCGACATGGGGCGCCATGGCCACGCCGAAGGTGAGCAGGGCGACCACGGCGATGATGCCGGCGATGAAGGTCAGGCCCATGGCCTCACCGACGCCGCGCATGTGGATGCCGATGATCACCGCGAACAGGGCGATCTTCACCGGCCAGCCACCGAGGCCGAAAATCGATTCGGTGTAGGCGCAAATGAACGTCGCTGCCGCGCCGGTGCCGATGGTCAGTGCCAAGGCACAGGCGACCCCGACCAGATACCCCACGAACGGCCCGAACGCACTTTGCGCATACACGAACACGCCGCCAGCGCTAGGCAACGCCGTGGACAGTTCCGCCACGCACAAGGCCAGGCCGCCGCAGAGCAGGGCCATCAATAACGTGGCGATCAGCATGTTCAGCCAGCCACCGGTCGCCAGCCCGAAGTTCCAGCCGGAAAACTGCCCGGCCACCACCAATGCAATTCCGAGGCCGGCAATCTTTGGCCAGCCCAGCGCACTTTTCTTGAGCACAGAAATCTCCCGCGACCCGAAGGCCGATTTATTGTTTTAGTGAGATGTGGAGGGGTTCAGCGTTGCATTGCAGGGCACTTTGGAGCGGGTTGTGCCCCAGAGGTCGACTTCGATACTACGCCGAGGGTGTGGCGCGGCAGGTGTGCGTGTGTGCCATGTGGTTGGTTGTGGGTGCCAGATGTGGGCCTGCTCGCGAAGGCGGGGTGTCAGGCGACGGTGATGTTGGCTGTGCTGGCCTCATCGCGGGCAAGCCCGCTCCCACAGGGTTCTGAGGTGAGTGCAAAGTTTGAGTACACCACAAGTCACTGTGGGAGCGGGCTTGCCCGCGATGGCGGAGTGTCAGTCGATGATGATGTTGGATGTGCTGGCCTCATCGCGAGCAGGCTCGCACACAGGGGATCGTGTGGTGCACCTGGAAATTGTGTGTGGCAGAAAATCCAAATGTGGGAGCGGGCTTGCTCGCGAAGGCGGAGTATCAGTCGGCAAGGATGTTGGCTGTGCTGGCCTCTTCGCGGGCAAGCCCGCTCCCACAAGGATCTCTGGTGAACACAAGATTTGTGTATGGCAGAGATCCAATTGTGGGAGCGAGCCTGCTCGCGAAGGCGGGGTGTCAGTCGGCAAGGATGTTGGCTGTGCTGGCCTCTTCGCGGGCAAGCCCGCTCCCACAGGGATCTCTGGTGAACACAAGATTTGTGCATGGCAGAGATCCAAATGTGGGAGCGAGCCTGCTCGCGAAGGCGGTGTATCAGGCAACTCCGATCTCAGATCCGAAAACTCCCCACCAACTGATTCAACCGCCCGGCCTGCTGCTCCAGCTCGGTACAAGCGCGCAACGTCGCTTGCAGGTTCTCCACCCCTTGCTGGTTCAAGGTGTTGATCCGGGTGATGTCGACATTAAGGGCCTCGACCACCGCCGTCTGTTCTTCCGTGGCGGCGGCGACGGACTGGTTGACGTTGTCGATCTCGCCGATGCGCTGGGTCACGCTGCCCAGGCGGGAGCCGGCGAGGTTGGCGATGGTGACGCTTTCTTCGCTGTGGCGCTGGCTCTCGGTCATGGTGGTGACCGATTCCCGTGCGCCCACTTGCAGCTCTTCGATCATCTGCTGGATCTCCAGCGCCGAGGCCTGGGTGCGTCCGGCCAGGCTGCGCACTTCGTCCGCCACTACCGCAAAGCCACGACCCGCTTCACCGGCCCGCGCCGCTTCAATGGCCGCGTTGAGCGCCAGCAGGTTGGTCTGCTGGGAGATGCCCTTGATCACTTCGAGGATCTGCCCGATGTTCACGGTCTTGTCGTTGAGCACTTCGATGTTGGCGCACGAGGCGCTGATCTTGCCCGACAGTTCGTGCATCACCTCGATCGTGCGCTGCACCACCTGGCGTCCGTCCTCGGCCTGTTGTCGGGCACTGGACGCCTGGTGCGAGGCATCGCTGGCGTTGTGGGCGATCTCCTGGGCGGCCGCGCCCAACTGGTTGATCGCCGCCGCCACGCTGCTGGTGCGGGTGGATTGATCGTCGAAATTGCTCAGCGAAGCGTTCGATGCATTCAGCACGCGCCGGGCACCCTCATTGACGCCGAGGGCTGCCGAGGACACCTCGCGCATCGACTGGTGGATGCGTTCGACAAAGCGGTTGAAGGCGGACGCCAGTTGACCGATTTCATCCCGCGATTGCACCTGCAGGCGCCGGGTCAGGTCGCCTTCGCCGAGGGAGATATCCTCCAATACGCGGGTCAGCACTTGCAGCGGCCGGGTAATGCGCCGCGCCGTGTACCCGATCAACAGCAGGCCGAGCAGGGCCGAGCCGCCACCGAGGAGCAATTCCAGCGCGGTGCTTTGCACGCCTTGGGTATCGAGTTCCTTTTGCAAGGTGGTCACCGGCGCCAGCAGGATGTCTTGCGGCACGCCGACCAGCACGCCCCACGGCGCGGCGCCGGCAATCGGTGACAGCGGCTCAAGCACCTCGATCTGCCGGGCGTCGACAAACACCTTGGGTTTGCCCTGGCGCAAGGCGTCCATCACCTCGGCGCTGTCCATCGGCTGGCCGAGGCGGCTGACGTCCTGGCTGTTGGCGGAGATCACCCCGCGCGGGCTGACGATGCTGATCTGACCGTTGCCTTCGAACAACTCACGGGCGCTGGCCTGACTGTTCTGTTGCAGGGCGGCGAGGTTGATGTCGAGCCCGACCACGGCGATCACCTTGCCGTTTTCCAGCAACGGGAAGGCCACGCTGGTCACCAGTTTGCGGCTGCCGGACGCCTCGTCGAAATAAGGCTCGAGCACACAGGCCTGACGGGTGTCGCGGGCGCAGGTATAGAAGGCGTTGTAGGGCGCACCGCTCGGCCCCGGCTCGGTGTTGGCAAGCAGGCCTTCGTCGCCGATCACCGCTTGCAGTTCGCCGGGTTTGCTCTGCACCCAATACAGGGCGAAGCGTCCGGTTTCATTGCTGCCAATGTCCGCCTGGTGGGCGAAAACAGCGTCGTCGCCGTCGAGTCCACCGGGTTCGAAAATGACATAAAGCCCGAGCAGGTCGGGCTTGTCGATCAAGGCCTGGTGAAGCTGGGTGCCCAGCTCCCGGCGCAGTTGCTGGCGGGTCAGGCTGCCCTGCTGTTGCAGCTGTCGCAGGTACAACAGGTAGCGCGATAACCCCTGGCCGTATTCGTGGGTCTGCATGAAGGTGCGTTGCACTTGCATGGCCTGCACTTTGCCCAAGGCCTGCATGTGTTCCCTGGCCGCATTGGCGAGCATGTCACCGCTGGCTTGTGCAACCTGCCGGCTGCTCTTGTGGGTCTGATAGAGCGACAAGCCCATCAACAAGCCGACGACCAGCAGCAGGCAGAGCCCGGCGAGGAGGGCGATCTTGCTCTGGATCGTCAGGAGTTTCTTGTGCATTGGAAATACCTTTTTCCACGTGGGCAATGACGCTGCCATTGCCCACGACCGAGGTTAGAAACCGGTGACGAACAGCAGTTGGGCATAGACGTTCCGGTCGTTGTTGCCCAGTTGCGTGCCGCCGTTTTCGGCGCTCTTGTCCGGCTGGAAGATGCCCACCAGCGGCATCACGGTCAGGTGGTCGTTGACGTGCCATTCGGCATACAGGTCGACTTCGTGGCCGTCGGTATTGCCCAGGCTGCGGTCGATGGTGTCGAAGTTGAAGTACAGCGCGCCCAGGTTAAGGTTTTCCAGCGGGGAGACTTTCAGCCCGACGTTCTGAATCCGCGAGTTGCTGTTGAACGGCCCGGCGTAGTTGCCCGCCACTTCACCCTGGAACCAGGTGCCATAACCACGGCTCATGCCGTAGAACAAGGTGTCGTAGCCTTCCGAGAAACGGCTGTAGCGGTAGCTGACGTTCGGGGTCCAGATCGCGTCGGAGAAGGTCCAGCCGGCTTCCAGGTACCAGGCGTCTTCGGTGGCGGCGTGGGGTTTGTCCTGCTTGGCGTATTCGCCGGACAGGAACAGGTCTTTCACTCCGGCATTGCCCGCCGCGCGCAGGCTGTAGGTCTTCATGCCGTCGCGTTCGAGCTGGATCGGCGAGGCGTACTGCTCGTCGATGTCGGTGGTCTTGATGTAGGTCAGGCCCACCGTGCCGGCTTCGGCCACGTGCTCCAGGGTGCCGACGTACATTTCGGTCTTGGCCTGGGCGCGGTTGTCGGACTTGAGCCACATCAGGTCGCTGCGCCAGCCTTCCTTGCCGCCCAGACGCAATACGGCGGTTTCGTCGAAGGCTTTGCGAGCGGCCAGGTAGTAGGCGCCGCCACGGTTGAACTCGCCGTCGGCCAGGCCCTTGCCCATGTTCAGGGCGTCGCCGTCGATCAGGAAGCCGTCACCGACCACGATGTTCTGGCGGCCGAAGGACAGGTCCACACCGTCCTTGCCCAAGGCGCTGAACAGATCGGCCGAACGCCAGCCGAGGTAGGCGTCTTCGAACTTGGTGGTGCGTTCCGTACCATCGCTGAAACCGGCGGCATCGCCGTCGCCCCAGGTGCCGGAGCTGAGCAGGTTGCCCGCGCCGTAAGCCGTGCCCGCACCGCCCAGGCCCTTGTCGAAACTCAAACCGTATTTGATGTAGCCCTCGCGCCACGACGAGGAACCTTCGTCGAGACGGCCGGACAGGGCGTAGTTTTCCTGGCTGTGGAAAATGCCGAACGCGGCTTCGAGGGTGGCGTTCAGATGGCTGTCATCATCGGCGTACAGCTCATAGGCATTGGCCTGGCCGGCGCTGATCATCAGCGCGAGCGTCGAGAGACGAAGCAAGGGGGACTTGAGCATGGTGTGGCATCCGTTCTTGTTCTTGAGCGCAGGTTTGCGGTCTGCCCGGATACTAAGTCGCGGCTTTCGTTTGCCCTTTTCCCTGTTTGCCAATTAGTTGGTTGTGCATGCCAGATTGTCCGGTTTGGCAGCCCCGGCAACATAACTGGCACGCAGGGCAAAACCTGCGTGCCGACGACCACCGACAATCCCCACCAAGCTGCCGAAGCACCCTGGCCTCGGCATTTTTTGGTGTTGTGTTCGCCTGCTGGCGAGCGCGTGGATTTTCAAGGGCGTTTTCTTATGTTCACTTCGTTGCGTTTGCCCCTCATCGGCTTGCTGTCCTTCACCCTGGTTCAGGCGGTGTCTGCCGCCGAGTGCGCCACGGATACCCAGCGTGGTGCCGAAGTGTTTGCCACTGAGTGCAGCGTCTGCCACGCGGTGACCCAGGGTACGACCGGGATGATGGGGCCGAATCTGTTCGGCGTGTACGGGCGCAAGTCCGGCTCGCTGCCGGGCTTCAGCTACTCCCAGGCCATGCGCGACAAAGACGTCAGCTGGCAAGCCGAGAACATCACGCAATTGATCACCCAGCCCCAGGCCTACGTACCGGGTACCTACATGCCGTACATGGGCCTGGCTTCCGCCGACGACCGTCAGGCGGTCGCGTGCTTTCTCAAAGAACAACACTGATCAGTCGAATTTCCGCCTGACAACCACCAACCCCTGTGGGAGCTGGCTTGCCAGCGAAGACGGCCTTGAGTCGGCTCCTGCACCTGAATGAAAGGTGATTTATGAGCAACGTTGAAATCCTGCCCCAGGTGGCTGCATTCCTCGAACGTCGTCACGGCTGCTTCATTGACGGCCAGTGGGTGTTTGCCGAGGGCGACAGCATCGCCGTGGTCAACCCGGCCACCGGGCAAACCCTGTGCGAAACCCTGGATGCGCCGCTGGAGATCGTCGAGCGCGCCGTACAGTCGTCGCACAAGGCGTTCAAATCCGGCGTGTGGTCGAGCCTGCGCCCGGCCGACCGTGAGCGCATCCTGCTGAACTTCACCCGCCTGGTCGAAGAACACGCCGAAGAACTGGCCCAACTGGAAACCCTGAGCCAGGGCAAGTCGATCAACATGGCCCGTGCGCTGGACCTGAACGCCACCGTGGAATTCATGCGTTACATGTCCGGCTGGGCGACCAAGATCGAAGGGCAGACCTTCGACGTGTCGATTCCGTTGCCACCGGGTGCCAAATTCACCGCGTTCACCAAGCGTGAACCGGTGGGCGTGGTGGTCGGCATCGTGCCGTGGAACTTCCCGCTGCTGATCGCCGCCTGGAAGCTGATGCCGGCCCTGGCCACTGGTTGCACCGTCATCATCAAGCCGGCGATGGAAACCCCCTTGACCGCCATGCGCCTGGCCGAGCTGGCGCTGGAAGCGGGCATCCCGGCTGGCGTGTTCAATGTGGTCACCGGTGGCGGTGCCTCGGTCGGCGGTGTGCTGACCTCGCATCCACTGGTGAGCAAGGTGTCGTTCACCGGTTCCACCGCCGTGGGCAAGAGCGTCGGCGTGGCGTGCATGGAAAACATGACGCGCTTCTCCCTGGAACTGGGCGGCAAGAACCCGATGATCGTGCTCGCCGATGCCGACATCGAAAAAGCCGTGCAGGGCGCGATCCTCGGTGGCCTGCTGAACAACGGCCAGGTCTGCGCCGCGGCATCGCGCTTCTATGTGCACCGCTCGATCCACGACAAATTCGTCGAGGCCCTGGCCGCCGCGGTCTCGGCGATGCCGATTGGCGCGGGCATGAACGGTGACGCGGCGATCAACCCGCTGGTGTCGCGCAAGCAACAACAAAGCGTGCTCAGGCATATCGAACTGGCCCGCCAGGAAGGTGCGCGGGTGGTGACTGGCGGTGAGTTGCTGCAAGGCGATGGCTTCTTCGTGCAGCCGACCATTCTGGCGGACATCGACCACAGCATGGCCGTGGCCCGCGAAGAAGTGTTCGGCCCGGTACTGGGCGTGATGCCGTTCGACGACGAAGACGCCGTGATCGAACTGGCCAACGACAACCGCTACGGCCTGGCCGCCAGCCTGTGGACCAACGACCTGGGCAAAGCCATGAACCTGGTGCCACGCATTGAAGCCGGCACGGTGTGGGTCAACGCCCACGTACTGCTCGACCCGGCAATGCCGTTCGGTGGCGTCAAGCAATCGGGCATGGGCCGCGAGTTCGGTCGCGCGGTGATCGAGGCCTACACCGAGCTCAAGTCGGTGTGCATCGCCCACTGATCAAACTGTGGGAGCGGCCGAAGGCTGCGATCTTTTGCTCTTGTTTTAAACATCAGGATCAAAAGATCGCAGCCTTCGGCAGCTCCTACGGATGGGGGTTGCGTGGTAGGTGGTGGTTTTGCCAGTTGCAGCCGGTACGGTGGGCCGCGTGCGGTGATCGAGATACCTGTAGGAGCTGCCGAAGGCTGCGATCTTTTGCTCTTGCTTTAAACATCAGGATCAAAAGATCGCAGCCTTCGGCAGCTCCTACGGATGGGTGTTGCGTGGTAGGTGGCGGTTTTGCCAGTACGGTGGGCCGTGAGTTTGGTCGTGCGGTGATTGAGGTACCTGTAGGAGCTGCCGAAGGCTGCGATCTTTTGCTCTTGGTTTTAAAAATCAAAGATCAAAAGATCGCAGCCTTCGGCAGCTCCTACGGATGGGGGTTGCGTGGTAGATGGCGGTTTCGCCAGTACGGTGGGCCGCGAGCTTGGTCGTGCGGTGATCGAAGGCACCTGTAGGAGCTGCCGAAGGCTGCGATCTTTTGCTCTTGTTTTAAACATCAGGATCAAAAGATCGCAGCCTTCGGCAGCTCCTACGGATGGGGTTACGCGGGAGGGGGCGGTTTCGCCAGTTCAATGCCGGCGGCACCCAGGCGCTTGAGAATTTCAAACAGCAACTCGCTCTTGATCGCCCCGACCGTGCGCGGGCTGCCGACGTAGCCGGTGATGGTCAAGGTGATGCCTTCCGGTTTCAACTGGCTGAAGCGCAAGAACGGCGCCGGTTTATCCAGGATGGATTCGTACTCGGTGTAGCTGTCCATCAGCAGGTTTTGCACCAGTTCCGGATCGATATCCAGCGGGAACATCAGTTCGAGTATCACTACGCCCTGGGCGCTGCCGCCGAGGGTGACGTTGCGCAGGTTCTGCGAAATCAGGTGGGAGTTGGGCACGATCATGATCGAGCGGTCGGCCAGTTGTATTTCCGTGGCCCGCACGTTGATCCGTCGTATGTCGCCTTCGACGCCACTGATGCTGATCAGGTCGCCGACCTTCACCGGGCGCTCGGTCAACAAAATCAGGCCGGAGATGAAATTCTTCACGATCTCCTGCAGGCCGAAGCCGATGCCCACCGACAAGGCACTGACGATCCAGGCCAGGTTGGTCCACTTGATCCCCAGCGACGACAGCGTGAGCAGCACGACCAACGCGTATCCGATGTTGGCGAACAGGGTGCTCAGCGAGGCGCACATGCCCGGGTCCATCTCGGTTTTCGGCAAGAACTCGCCGTCCAGCCAGCGGCGTAGCGTGCGAATCAGGTAGACACCGATCAGCAGTGTCAGGAAGGCACGCATCAAGTTGTCCGGGACGATGTTCAGCTTGCGCAGCCCTTCGCCACCGAGAATGGCCGCGGTGCTGGTGACCAGTTGCCCGAACGTCGTACCGACGCCGCCGACAAACAACGCAATGACGCCGACCAGCATCAGGATGGCGCGGCCCGCCCCGGAAAACACGGTGCAGATCTGCTCCAGGCGTGGATTGCCGATGCCCAGCAGCTGTTTGATCGCCTTGCCGGTTGGTTGCCTGGGTGAAAAAAGCGATTCGCAGGTGTCCTGGTACACCTGCGTGAGCAGGTAGAACGCGGCGAAGACGATGAAAATCCACACCATTTCATAGGTGATGAACCGTGCCATCGTCACGTAACCGATCACCAGGGCGAACAGGGATACCACCACGGCAATGCCGGCAAACACATAAATCAGGCCGGCGGACGTGGTGACGCCTTCGGGAGTCTCTCCGGCAACGATCAGCGCCCGTCGGGTCTTGCTGACGCGCAACAGCAGCGCGCCGATCACCAGTGCCACGACCAACGCCACGATTCCCCGGCCGAACAACACCACTTCGGCGCTCATGCCGGTGACGTTGCTCATCTGCACCAGTGTCACCAGCACCAGCAGCAGGCTGGCCAGCCGCCTGGGGTAGGGCTCTATCGCCAGCGCCACCGGATCGGCGATATCGGGCAGGCGCCATGAAGGATGTTTGGTCGACAGCAACGCGCGGCTCAATCCGGTGATCATCACGCAGGTATAGGCCAGCTTTTCCAGGTATTGCGCCAGGTCGGCCAGCAGCGGGGTGTAGGGCAGTTGCCGGGTCGCGGCAAAGTGCAGCAATTGCAGGGCGATGCCGGCGCTCAGCACCGTCGCCAGTACCGAGGCCAATGCCAGGGAGCTGCGCCTTAACCGGCCTTCGGGCATTCGATGGATGCACAGCCACGCCAGACCCCGACCGGCGAATTTTCGCCCCAGGCTCCAGATGACCAGGGCCAGCACCAGCAGGGAGGCCGTGATTGCGCGTTGACCAGGTTGCCAGGCCGCCTGGTGCGTGACATTGAGTTGCTGGACGAGGGCGCTGAAACGTTGGCGGTCATCGAGCGGAAGATCGAACAATGGCGACCAGAACCGCGGGTTCAGGATGCTGTTGGTCTGCTGGGTCACCTCCGCCTCCAGCAGGCTGCGGCGAATACTGGCAATCTGGGTGATCAGCTCGGCGGCACTGACTTTCAGCGCAGCCAGGGTTTTGAGCTGGTTGTCGATCCTGTCTTTTTGCTCGCCAAGGGTGTCTCGTTGGGTGGTAATGGCAGACGTCACCTGTGCGCTCTCGTCGAGCGGCACTGGCCCCAGCACGTTGAGTTGCGCCTGCAACTGTGCCTGTCCAGGCAGCAGCGATGTGGAGTGGCGTTCAATATTCTGGATCAGTGCCAGCACCAGGTCCTGCGCACTTTCCAGCTGGGTATAGGTGCTGGCCTGGGAAACCTGCTGCTTGAGGCTGTTCAACTGGCTTTGCAACCCCAGCAGTTCGCTGTCGGAGATGCTGATGACCGGGGCTGTGGGGGCGGGAGCAAGGGTGTCGGCCATGGTCGCCGCCGACAGCCATCCCGGGGTCGCCACCAGCAGTGCGAAGGCGACGTAAATCATTGACTTCCATACATTGCACATCGGCGAGCTCGACGGTTTGTTAGTCACTTAGCCAAAGAGGTTAGGCCATGACTCGCACCCTGGGGCGATGTTTTGTCGAAAGTGTCCGGCCGGTGTTCGCCCGGGCGCTACTCATGCTGTTGCCGCGCCGGGAAAAACAGTTCGAAGCAGGTGATGCCGTCGGCACTGCTGACATGGCAGGCGCCGTTGTGCAGTTGCATGATCGTCGCCACGATCGACAGGCCCAGGCCATTGGACTGGGCCGAGCGCTCGCGGGATTCATCGACCCGGTAGAAGCGTTCGAACAGCCGTGGCAGATGCTGCGCCGGGATGGTCTGGCCGTGGTTGCGCACTTGCACCTGGATGCCGTCGGCGGTCGGGTTGGCGTGAATGCACAGCTCGGAATGCGGCGCGCCGTACTTGATGGCGTTGGCGCACAGGTTGGCCAGGGCACGGCGCAGCAACATGGGCTCGGCCCAGATCAGGCCGCTGCCTTGGGCATTGATGCTGATGCCTACATCGGTCGCCGGGCCTTCGAAATAGTCGGCCATGCGTTGCATTTCGTCGGCGGCATCCAGTTCCTGACGCTGGCGCAAGGCGCTGCGCGGATCGGTGCGGGCCAGAAACAGCATGTTGTCGAGCATGCGCGCCAGGCGTTCAAGCTCTTCGACATTGGAGGCCAGCAACTGCTGATAGGCGTCGGTGCTGCGGTTCTGCTGCAAGGCCACCTGGGTTTCGCCGAGCAGGTTGTTGATCGGCGTGCGCAGCTCGTGGGCCATGTCGGTCGATACCTGACCCAATTGCACAAAGCCTTTGTCCAGGCGGTCGAGCATGGCGTTGAAGGCGTCGATCATCGGCAGCAGCTCCAGCGGTGCGCCCTGGCTGTCGAGGCGCTCGTTGAGGTTGCCGACGTCGATGCTCTGGGTGTGGCGGGCCAGGCGCCGCACCGGCAACAGGCCGCGATGCACCAGCACATAACCGGACAACGCCAGCAGAATCGCGGCCACGGTGGCGAAAAGGTAGACGTTGAGCCGGTAATCGGCGAGCACGGCGGTGCGTTCGGTCATCAGGCGCCCGGTCACCACTTGCAGGCTGCCCAGGTCTCCGGAGTCGATGGTCGCCGCCAGGGCGGAAAACGGCACGCCGTTGACGTTGGGCAAATGCTGCACGTCGTCCAGGGTCAGTCGATGATCCATCGCCACCGGGGTCAGCACCGGCATTTTCAGGTTGCCCGGATTGACCACCAGCAACGGTGGTTGCCCCGGAGTGCCGATGGTCAAGAGGGCCTCGCGGTTGCCCATCATGTTCTGGAACAGCGCGGGCTTGGCCTTGATCAGGTCCAGGGTGTTGCTGTCGTTGAGGAAGGTACGCAACTGGTCGATGCGGGTGATCAGGGCAATGTCGTCGCGATGGATCAACTCGCGTTCCAGGTCGCGGTACAGCGCCACGCCCAGCAGCGCCAGCGAGACAAACGCCAGCAGGGCGAACACCAGCGCCAGGCGCAGGGTCAGGGAGTGGCTCAGACGAGAGGCGGATCGCAGCGGCGTCATGGCATTCATGGGGGCATTCAAGGTTGAGTGTCGAAGCGATAGCCGATGCCGCGCACGCTGTGGATCAGTTTGAGCTGGAACGGATCGTCGATTTTCAGGCGCAGGCGGCGCACTGCGACATCGACGACATTGGTGTCGCTGTCGAAATTCATGTCCCAGACCCGCGAGGCGATCATCGAACGTGACAGCACTTCGCCCTGATGCGTGGCGAACAGGTGCAGCAGGGCAAATTCCTTGTTGGTCAGGGTGATGCGGTTGCCGGCGCGGCTGACGCGACGCTTGAGCACGTCGATCTGCAGGTCGTCGACGTGCAGGTGTTCGTCTTCCCGGGTAGGGCCGCGGCGGGTCAGGGTGCGCAGGCGCGCCACCAGTTCGGCGAAGGAAAAGGGTTTGATCAGGTAATCGTCGGCGCCCAGTTCGAGGCCCTTGATGCGGTCGGCGATGTCATCCCGGGCGGTGAGGAACAGCACCGGTGTGTCGGCTTCCTTGCGCAGGCGGCGCAGGACTTCCCAGCCATCCATCTTCGGCATCATGACGTCCAGCACGATCACATCGAAGTCGTGCTCCAGGGCCAGGTGCAGGCCATCGACGCCGTCGCGCGCCAGGTTCACGGTGTATCCGAGTTCCTGCAGGCCGTTGAGCAGGTAATTGCCGGCCTTGGGTTCGTCTTCGACTACGAGGATGTTCATGGACACTCTGCCTGGTTCGGTCGGGCTACGGGGGCGCATCAGTGGCGCAAGTGTAGCCCGATCGGCGGTGATGGCAGGCATCCGCTCAGTTCTCGCCCAGGCAGTTCACACCCTGAACCTGATAGTCCAGTTGATGCTCGCGACCCTGGTGGTCGAGGTAGTTGAACTGCGCGGGCACGATGCCGCACTTGCCGTTGAGGTCGGTCATGGACAGGACCTTGGCCACTTGCACCGGGACATAGAAGCCGTCCTGGTCGTGGATGATTGGCGAGGTGGACTGGGTGGCGGCAAACGCAGAGCCGGTGGCGAGCAGGGCGGCAAGGCCAGCGATCAACAGTTTCATGATGAATCTCTCTCTACAAGGGCAGGGGGGCTGCCGGGTCTGGCCTGGCAGTGAGTTCAGGCTAACGAGGCGATCCGGACAGCCGACCAACAACTCGATTACAAAGTTGTAATGAAACGCCCCTGCAACACCGCAATCCCCTGTGGGAGCGAGCTTGCTCGCGATGACTGAGTGTCAGTCGACATTTTCGTGTCTGACACACCGCTATCGCGAGCAAGCTCGCTCCCACAGGGAGGTGCAGCGCCTTTGGCAGGTGGTTTAAGCAAAACAGATCAACCCGCGGATCCATGGCCTAAGCTTGTTCGCAGGCCCCTGTTCATCGAGCACTGCGATGGGCAAGCGGCACCTATAAAAACAATGCAATCAGGAGATGCCCATGTCCGCTTTGATCCGTCGTTTCAATCGCTGCATGGCCGCCGGTTTGACCGCTGCCGTGCTTGTCGCACCCGCCTTCGCCCTCGATACCGTGAAATTCATGGCTCCGGGCTCGGTGGGCGGTGGTTATGACCAGACTGCCCGTGTGCTGGGCAAGGCCATGGTCGAAGCCAATACGGCCAAGGCCGTGACCTTCGAGAACAAGGGCGGCATCGTGCCCGCGCAGTTCAACTACCTCGACCACCAGGGTCGCGAGCATCAACTGGACTATCAGGTTCAGGGTGTGAACTGCC
>NZ_PYUK01000028.1:0-67334 GCF_003097365.1 Pseudomonas sp. B1(2018) | reverse complement strand
GGTCCGGGACCAAGCGCCGCACATTGAGCATCGGCGGCCGGGCCATCAGCGCCTTGATTCAAACCCAGGGGATCAGCGACCTGGAGCGTATCTACCGTATGGCGCAACAGGATGGGGCGGATTTCAACCTTGCGTACATTGGCTCCGACTTTAACTTTGCGCACGATCGGAAATTCGATGGCGAGTACATGAAGCGTTTGTTCGATTACGCCTTTCAACTCAGCGCGAAGGGCTATCCGTGGCATAAATTGCCGTACCTGGAAAACGCTAAACTATGAAGACCCGCTAAAAGATTGAGGCAATCTGGCGCATCGATCAGTTGAGCCTGCAGTCGATTGCAATCTGCGTGATGGGCAGCTATCGGCCAAAAGCAGTCATGCGCTTTGGACACTATGCGCACTCAAGCTTATCCCGCAGAAACTCAATAAACCTTTGCGTTTTCGCTGGAAGCAAGCGGGTTTCAGTGAGCGCGTAAACCGACACTGGCAATGCTTGCCATTGCGGTAGTACTTTGCGAAGTTTCCCATCCGAAACGTCCTGCGCTGCGATCCCCTCAGGCAATAACGCCACGCCAAGATCCAAAGATGCCAGACGCCTCAGCATGCCTACGCTGTTAAGTTCGAATCGCCCTCCGACATCGACATCCACCCTTTCAGAAGCGCAAGACAGTGTCCAATGACCAGCACCCTGGCCACGCAAGCGCAGGCACTCATGATTAACCAGTTCCGATGGATGTCCAGGTTCACCGGATATCTCCAGATATCGCGGAGAGGCATACAGCCCGCGCCCCAAACTCGCGAGTTTGCGAGCAATCAGATTTGAGTTTGCAGGCTCCCCCATCCGAATCACAACGTCCACAGGATCAGTGATCAGATCGACCTGGCGTGGGCTCAGATCGAATTCGAAATTGATACCGGGATAGATCTGCGAAAACTCCGCAATCAACGGGGCCAGGTAGACGGTGGCGAAGTCTACGGGCAAAGAGGCACGCAGTAGTCCGCTGGGACGGGCCAAGATTTCGCCTAGCTGCTCGTGCGCCAGACGAGCTTCATCGACTATCCGCTTACAGCGTTCAAAATACAGCTGGCCCGCTTCGGTCGGCTCGATCTTGCGCGTCGTTCGATGCAACAACCGCAAGCCAATTCCTTTCTCTAGCTCACTGATACGCCGTGACAAGGTCGAGTTCGGTATCCCCAACGTTTCTGCCGCACGCGTGAAACTGCGCGCCTTCACCACTTCGACAAACAACGCCATGTCGTTAAGGAAGTCCAAATAATTATCCCACCTATGGATTAGTTATTTCGATTTTACGGCATTTATCCCGAATAAGGATTGATCAATCATAGGCCCATCACTCAAAGGGGCACCAAAATGAAATCTCTTTTTTCCGAAGTCCAGGTAGGCCGCTACACACTGTCCAACCGTATGGTCATGGCACCAATGACCCGCTCGCGCTCAGATGATGCAGGTGTGCCCAGCGAACTGGTTGCAAGCTACTACGCACAACGCGCCTCTGCGGGGTTGATCATCAGCGAAGGCGTATTCCCGGTTGCGCCAGGCAAAGGCTATGTCCGCACACCAGGTATCGAAACCACCCAGCAGGTCGCGGCGTGGAAAAAAGTCACCGACGCTGTTCACGCTCGCGGTGGTCGCATCTTCATGCAACTGATGCATTGCGGACGTGTGTCTCATCCATCGTTGCTGCCTGAGGGCGCACGACCTCAGGCGCCCTCGGCGATCAAAGCGGCTGGTCAGACCTACACCGCTACAGGATTGCAGGATTTCGTAATACCCCACGCCTTGACCATCGCTGAAATTGCCGAGGTTGTTGAAGGCTACCGCCAGTCAGCACGCCGGGCGATTGAAGCGGGTTTCGACGGCGTTGAATTGCACGCAGCCTCGGGTTACCTGCCTGAGCAGTTTCTCTCCACCGGCAGCAACCAACGCGACGACCAGTACGGGGGTTCGGTTGAAAACCGCATTCGCTTCGTACTGGAAGTGCTCACCGCCATGGTGAGTGAAGTGGGCAGCGACCGTGTCGGCATCAAGATTTCTCCAGAGATGAACTTCAACGACATTGTCGATGCCAATCCGCAGGAAACCTACACCTATCTGGTCAACCAGCTTCGTGACCTGAAGCTTGCTTATCTGCATGTAGCGCTGTTCGGGGCCAAGTTCGACTACCACGAGGCGCTGCGCCCGCTGTTCGACGGCAGCTATCTGATCGGCAGCGGCCAGACCAAAGAAAGCGCCGAGTCGCTGATCTATGAGGGTAAAGCAGACGCCGCGGTATTCGGCAGCACCTTCCTGGCCAACCCCGATCTGCCTGAACGGTTCCGGGTAGGCGCTGAATTAAATGCGCCAGACAAGGACACTTTTTACGCCCCAGGCGCAGAAGGCTATATCGATTATCCAACCCTGTCTCAAGAGGCCTGAGGACCGCAACCATGCTACCCATCGCACGTTTACAGCGCATGAACCACGGCAGCCAGTTCCGGGCGTTCACCCTGCGGGGTGATCAGTACGCGAAACCTATCGATCCGTTCTTGGGCGTAGACCATGCATGGATTAGCGGACCAACCTTTCCAGCGCATCCGCATGCGGGCTTTTCTGCGGTCTCCTACCTGTTTCTGGATTCGGAAACAGGCATCGATAACCGGGACTCGCTAGGCAACCGCAACCTGATCCAACCGGGTGGTTTGCACTGGACGGCGGCGGGTGAAGGCATTGTTCATGAAGAGGTCCCAGCCCAGCCGGGCAAGACCGTTCACATGTTGCAAATCTTCATCAACCTGCCACAGGACAAACAGGCAGATGCACCCTTTGTCTTCAGTGTGGAAGCTCAGGACGTCCCTACGATTTATCGGACTGGAGCTAAAATCAGAGTCCCATTGGGCAACTTCGAAGGGCTGGCTTCTCCGCTACTACTGCCTACGGACGTAAGGCTTCTGGACATCACTCTTGAAGCCTCAAGCGAAGTGAAGATCCCAGTTCCAGAAGGACACGTGGCGTTCGTGATGCCAATCGACGGTGAGGTGTATGTGGATGGTCAGCCTTTCGACCTGAATGATCCCAGGGCGCCGGTCAATCTTCCTCAGCGCGCGAATCGGGTTGTCACCCTGCAAGCAAAGAACGGAAATGCCAAGGCAGTCTTGTTTTCCGGCACTCCGTTGAATCAACCCGTGTTTTGGCAAGGGCCAATTGCCCTCGCTTCGATGGACGCGCTGGCCGCAGCAGTCGATGGCTACCGGCGCGGTGAGTTCGGAACACTGCCAACTCTTTAATCCAGAAACAGGGGGAAAGCCCCCATCGCAGTCGCCAGGAGAATCCCCATGTCATTCGAAAACTTCAATGCTGATAATGCCGCCTTGCTGCTGATCGACCATCAGGTCGGGACCATGGGCTGGGCTAAATCCATGCCTTTTGAAGAATTGAAGCGCAATGCCCTGATGCTGGCCAAAGCCGCTCGCATCCTCAAGCTTCCCGTAGTACTGACGTCCAGTATGGAAGAATATGCCCAAGGCCCGCTGCTGAGCGAACTGGAACAGATTCTTCCAACCGAATTTGCTGGTCGTATCAAGCGCATGGGCATCGTCAACGCAATGGACGATGAGAACTTCGCAGCAGCCGTGAAGGCAACCGGTCGCAAGAAACTGATCATTGCTGGCGTAACCAACGATGTGTGCACCGTTTATCCAGCACTCTCGCTGGTGCGTGAAGGCTTCGAAGTGCAGGTCGTTGCTGATGGCGGCGCATCACCGACAGCCATGGCGGATGACATTGCCTTACGCCGAATGGACAAAGCCGGTGTGACGCTGACCACCACCAACCAACTGATCGCCGAACTGGCAGGCAGTTGGGCCACACCAGAAGGAGGCGAGTTGGTTCAAGTACTCATGGAGGCCTTCGGCGAATAAAAAGTCTACTGCCTGAAACTCCTCAACAGGCACCGGCCCATGCATTTTAAATGCACGCATTTGCATGGCCGGTGTCATCAGAAGAAGCCAACAAAAGGAAGGTCAATCATGGCGCTCATCCACATAGGGTTTCACGCACGATCCTGAAACTGAACACCTTCAAAAGGCAATTAAAGCCGTGGCGTTATCACTTAATCCGAACGCTATCCATTGCCGAGTGATTCGAAGCATCACACCAGTTTCGTAAGCACGAGGAGCGGCAAGCTCGCTCTCGCAAGCGATCAAGAAAAGCTTAGACGGAACTGGCCGCTGATGTCAGTTTGGGGCAAAAGCGGGAAGTGAAGAACGTCCGCTTCTGGCCGTTTTCAGCCGGTCACCAAAAGCAGCTACCGGCCAAAAGCAGCCAGTCGGTTGCTGTGCTGGCGTTAGTACTCGAAATTATCCTTCACGCCTGGAAAGTCGAAATATTCTCTCGGAGCTGCTGTCAGAAATCCCCCTTGTGAAGTCTGTCTCCCCAGGACACCAGCAATTGAACGCCGGTGCCTTTCTTTCGCAGATTAACGGGCAGCTATTTGAGACTCCCGGCGAGGAACTGCTGCAACCGCTCGCTTTGCGGTTGTTCCAGCAGCGTGCCTGGCGCTCCCGACTCCTCCACCCGCCCCTGATGCAGAAACATGACGTGGTTCGACACCTGCCGGGCAAACGCCATTTCGTGGGTGACGACCACCATCGTCCTGCCCTCTTCGGCCAGTTGCTGCATGACCTTGAGCACCTCACCCACCAGTTCAGGGTCAAGGGCCGAGGTCGGTTCGTCGAACAGCATCACCTCGGGTTCCATCGCCAGCGCACGGGCAATGGCCACCCGTTGTTGCTGGCCGCCGGATAAATGCACCGGGTACTGGAGCTCGACTTTTTGTGGCAGCCCCACCTTGGCAAGGTAGTGACGCGCCCGCTCCAGTGCCTGCGCCCTGCTGATACCGAGCACGCTCATCGGGCACTCGATGATGTTTTCCAGCACGGTCATGTGGCTCCACAAATTGAAGTGCTGGAACACCATCGACAACCGGCTGCGCAGGCTCCGCAGCTGCCCGGGGTCAACCACACACAGCTCGCCCCTCGAGTTTCTGCGGGTGAGCAACTCTTCGTCGTTGACGACAATGCGCCCGGCCGACGGTTGTTCAAGATGGTTGATACAACGCAGGAAGGTACTTTTCCCGGACCCGGAGGAGCCGATGATGCTGATCACATCACCCGCCCTGGCCTTGAGCGAAACCCCTTTCAGCACTTCATGGTTGCCGTAGTTTTTATGGATATCTTCAACGATCAATTTATACATTCGAGCAAGTCCGATAGGGGTCAGTGCGTGCGCGGTTTGAGGTAGGCCAGCCAATGCAGTTCGCCGCGTCGAAACAGCCAGATCAGGAAAAAAGCACAGGCGGCGTACAACACCCCGGCAATGCCAAAGGCCGTGAAGGATGCATAGGTCGCCGAGTTGACATCCCGGGCGATCTTCAGCAAATCGGGCACGGTGGCGGTAAAGGCCACCGAAGTGGAATGCAGCATCAGGATCACTTCATTGCTGAAAAACGGCAGCGCACGGCGCAACGCCGACGGCAGGATAATCCGCCGATAAAGCGTGAACCGGTTCATTCCGTAGGCACTGGCGGCCTCGACTTCACCGTGGGCGGTCGCCCTGATAGCGCCGGCAAAAATCTCGGTCATGTAGGCGCAGGTATTGAGCCCGAACGCGAGCACCGTGCAGTTGAAGCCGTCACGAAAAAACGCGTTGAGAAAGTCCTGGGACCGCACCACATGCAAGCTGTACACCCCGGTGTAGAAGAACAGCAGCTGGATGTACAACGGGGTGCCACGAAACACGTAGGTGTAGCACCAGACCGGCAGGCGCAGCAGCGGGTTGCGGCTGACGCGGGCGATCGACAACGGTACCGCCAGCAAAAAGCCCATCGCCACCGCCAGAATCAGCAGCCACAAGGTCACCACCAGCCCGGAAAAGTGCGGCCCGTCACTCCACAGGTAAGCCTGCCAGTAGTTTTCGAGAATGCCGGTCATAGCGCAGCCTTCCTGACGCCGACCGAGTAGCGGCGCTCAAGCCACAGCAACACGCCATTGGAGACCGTGGTAATGGCGAGGTAAATCAGGCCACCGACCAGGGTGAAGTAAAAGAACTGCATCGAGCCCTTGCCCGCATCCTGCGTGGCCTTGACCACGTCGGTCAGGCCGATGATCGACACCAGGGCCGTCGACTTGATCAGCACCTGCCAGTTGTTGCCGATGCCCGGCAAGGCGTGACGCAGCATTTGTGGAAAGAGGACCTTGCGAAAGGTTTGCCCACGGGTCATGCCGTAAGCCCTCGCCACCTCGATCTGCCCCGCCGGGACGGCCTGGAAGGCGCCGCGAAACGTCTCGGTAAAGTAGGCCCCGTAAATGAACGCCAGCGTCACGACACCGGCCAGAAACGGGTCGATGTCAATCTGAGTGATGCCCAGCCAGTCGGTCATTCGGTTGAGCAACATCTGCAGACTGAAGAACAGCAGTAACATGATCACCAGGTCCGGCATGCTGCGGATCACGGTCGTATACCCCGCAGCCAGTGCGCGCAACAATCGATTGGACGACAACTTGGAACTGGCGCCAATCAGCCCGGCCAGGACGGCGATCAGCAATGAACAAAGCGCCAGTTTGACGGTAGCCAGGGTGCCCAGCAGGATCTGCGGGCCAAAACCTTCCAGAAGCATCTCACTCTCCTTGTTCTTGTTAGGGTGAGGTGAAGGGGGCAATAGAGCGCTCGAACGAGCGCCCTGTTCAAGATCACGACGACGCCTTACCTGGCGCCGTAGACATCGAAGTCGAAGTACTTGTCGTTGATCCGCGCGTAAGTACCGTTGGCGAGAATGGTCGCCAGGGCCTTGTTCAAGTCTTCGCGCAAGGCGACATCGCCCTTGCGCAAACCAAGGCCATCGCCGACGCCGAAGAAGCCCGGGTCCTCCAGAGTGGCACCGGCAAATTCATAGTCCTGGCCCGCCGCTGTTTTCAGGAAGCCGTAGCTGGCTTGAATGGCACCCTGCAACGAGGCATCAAGCCGCCCCACTACCAGGTCGGCGTACACCTGGTCCTGATTCTGATAGGAAAGAACGTCCACGCCCTTGGAACCCCAAACCGCTTTGGCATAGGACTCCTGGGTCGAGCCCTGCTCCACACCAATGCGCTTGCCCTTGAGCGACTCGAGGGTCGGCTGAAATCCCGATCCACGTTTGGCCACCAGGCGTGCCGGTGCATTGGACACCTTGTCGGTAAACGCAATCTGCTCAAGGCGTTTGGGGGTGATGGTCATCGAAGACGCCACCGCATCGAACTTGCGCGCCAGCAGTGCCGGGATCATCCCGTCCCAACTGCTTTCCACCCAGACGCAGCGGGCTTTCAGTTCGGCGCACAACGCTTCGGCGATGTCGACCCCGAAGCCGGTCAGCGTGCCATCCTGGTTCTTGTACTCCAGCGGTGGATACGTCGGGTCGACTCCCAGCTTCAACACCTTGCCGGACCAGTCGGCCGCCCCCGCCAGGCTCGAGGCCGTCAGGAACACCAGGGAAACGGCTGCAATCATCTTGTTCATTTTTATTCCTCTCAGACCGTAGGTTTTTTACCGGCACAACGGGTGAACATGCGCCGTCTCAACTCAGAAAACGTTCGACCAACTTGACCCAATAGCTCGCGCCTACCGGCAGGCAGCCGTCATTGAAGTCGTAGCCGGGGTTGTGCAGCAGGCAACCGCCTTCGCCCTCGCCGTTGCCGATCACCAGATAGCTGCCGGGGCACTTTTCCAGGACAAAGGCAAAGTCCTCGCTGGCCGTGAATGGCCGCAAGTCATCGATCAGGTGTTCATCTCCCAGCCACTCGCGGGCGACCTCATGGGCAAATGCCGTCTGTTCGGGATCGTTGATCAACACCGGATGGCAGTGCTGGTAATCGATGTGGACCCGGGCGCCGAAACTCTCGGCCTGGCCCTTGACCAATTCGGTGATCCTGACCTCCAGCAACCGCCGAACCTCGGGGGTCAGGGCGCGCACGCTGAGGCTCAAGTTGGCACTGGACGGGATGACGTTCGAGACGCTCCCGGCCTGCAGGGAGCCCACGGTGATGATCGCCATCTCCTGCGGGTTGACGTTGCGCGAGACGATGCTTTGCAGGGCCATCACGATCGAGGCGCCAACCACCACCGGGTCGACGGCTTTGTGCGGCACCGCGCCATGGCCGCCGTTGCCGATGATCTTGATGTTCACCGTGTCGGCAGACGCCATGAACGGTCCACTGTAAAAACCCAAATGCCCGACGGGATAACCCGGCACGTTATGCATGGCGAAGATCGCGTCACACGGAAAGCGTTCGAGCAGTCCGTCCTCCAGCATTTTCCTGGCACCGCCCAGCCCCTCTTCCGCCGGCTGGAAAATCAGGTGCACGGTGCCGTTGAATGCCCGTGTCCGGGCCAGATACTGACCCGCCGCCAGCAGGATGGCGGTATGACCGTCGTGACCGCAGGCATGCATGACACCGTCTATCCGGCTGGCATAAGGCAAACCGGAGGTTTCCTGGATCGGCAATGCATCCATGTCGGCGCGCAAGCCAATGGACCGACCCTCGCCATTTTTCAGGGTGGCAACGACCCCGGTCTTGCCCACCCCGGTGCTGACCTCAAAGCCCCACTGAGTCAGACACGCTGCAACCCGCTCACTGGTGGCGAACTCTTCAAAACCCAGCTCAGGGTGCGCGTGAATGCTGTGACGTATCGCGATCATTTCATCTTGCATCGCGGCAATACCAGGCAGGACCAAACCGGCATTCATGAATGTTCTCCTTCGAGGGCTGTGCAGCAGCGAAAGCGCTGTTGGGCTCGATCTTAGGGAACTGGCGCTGGGCTGGGGAGGCGCAGTTTGGTTATGATGACAACCATGAGTTGTCACCAGGGTGAGCAGATGAAACTGCATCAATTACAGGCGCTGATTGCCAGCGCCGAAACCGGCAGCATCCGCGCGGCCGCTCGTTCGCTGGAGATTTCCCAGGCGGCGGTGACCAAAGCGTTGCGCGAACTGGAAACCAGCCAGCAGCTACCGCTGTTTACCCGAACCTCCAGCGGTCTGAACTTCACCGAATACGGCAAAGTGCTGCTGACTCATGCCCGGCTGGTGATCAAGCAACTGGAGCACGCACAGACCGAGCTCGATCACATGCGCGGGAAGGCCCAGGGCCGGCTCTGTGTCGGGATCACCCCATGGGTTGCCCTGACCTTCCTGCCCGAAGTCGTGTCGGTATTTCGCGAGCGTATGCCACAAATCAGGCTGGAGCTGTACGAAAGCCTGATGGCCGTTGCCCAACCGCTGTTGCGCGACGGCAGCATGGACTTCGCGATTGGCCAACTCCATCCCACCCAATCGACCCAGGAATTCGCCAGCGAAACCTTGCTCGATTACCAGACCTCGGTGCTGGTCCGCGAGGGGCACGCCCGACAGCATGCGCGATCGATCCACGAGCTGCTGGAAGAAAACTGGACCCTGAACTACGCGCCGGACGGGCACGATGGGCTGATGCAGGAACTGTTCTGGAAACACGGCGCGCAGATTGACGAAAATCGAATCGTACGTGCTCATTCACTGGCCATTTTGCAGATGATGGTCGAGCGGGCCGACATGTGCACCTGGGGGCCTTCCATCGTGAGCACAGCCCCGCCATTCCTGGGGCGCGTGGTATCCCTGGGGTTGGCCGAGCAGTTCGAGCCCCGGCAGCTGAGCATCGTGACGCGCCGCGATGGCGCTCTGAGCAATCCGGCAGTCTGCTTCACCGAGTGCCTGTTGCAGGTCATTCGGCGCCATGCGCGTTCGGCCAAAAAAGAAGACCGCGCGTTGTTTGAAACCTTGCGGCTGCGGTGAGGTGAGCCTGGCCGCGCTCAAGGCGTCATCGCAGACTATTCTTGATCTGGGTAACCCACCGGTCGCACCGAAGGAGGTCTCTCGTTGATGCACTGTGTCCTTTTCAAAATCCGCTGATCCAACGGTCTGGGGCACGGCCCCAGGCACCTTTGTCTGCCCCCTGAAACGGAGACGCCAGCATGAGCACCTTGCAACTTCACCCCGCACTGGACAATGGCATCCAACCCGCCGCCGCGAATTTCACCGGTGGCACCCTGCAATGCCTGTGTGCGACCGACAAGGTCGAAGTCAGGATCGACGCACAAACCCTGCATAACCACGCGTGCGGCTGCAGCAAATGCTGGAAACCACAAAACGCGGTATTCGCCGTCATCGCCGTGGTGCCTCGAGATAAGGTCAGCGTCATTGCCCACGGCGAAAAACTGGAGATTGTCGACGCAGCCGCCACCATCCAGCGCCACGCCTGCAAGCAGTGTCACGCCCATCTCTTCGGGCGCATCGAGAACAAGGACCATGCGTTTTATGGCCTGGACTTCGTCCACACCGAGCTTTCGCCACAGAGTGGATGGGCGGCGCCGGGATTCGCGGCGTTCGTGTCCTCCATCATCGAAACCGGCACACCGCCAGCGCAAATGAAGGCTATCCGCGAGCGCTTGCGCTCGATCGGCCTGGAACCCTATGACTGCCTGTCCCCGGACCTGATGGACGCACTGGCGACCCATGTCGCCAAACAGAGAGGCCTGCTGCCCGCCGCCTGATCGATCGGTCGCCGCGGTTTCTTTTCCGGACTGCGGCGCCGATTCACCTTGAGATTGAATCCAGTACCCCCGCCCCCGGAGGGACTCATATGCCCCCACCGATGTAACGAACTATTTCGTGGATATTTACCTATAGAGAGGATCCTTATACGATGAGGCCCGCATCCACTGCTCTCCCTCAGGCGCGAGTAAGCCATCTAAATTTAGTGCATGACAAAGCGACTTGAAAATTGAGCTTTACAGACGAAAAACATTGCGCGGGCAAATACGCGAAACCGGATACGGACTCAATCGCCCCCACCTATAAATACAATATCATTGAGCACCCGAACAATGAACAGCACTAGCCCCCCGACTGAATTCCCCAATAATTTCAGCATCGTCATCGTGAATTACAAGACACCGGAAATCACCAAGATATGCTTAGAGTTATTGCACCAGCACGTGGGTGGCCACAACGTCCCAGTCTGGGTGGTTGACAACTACTCGGCCGATGAAAGCACTGAATACTTGCGAACACTGGACTGGATCAACTTGATCGAGCGATCCGTTTCCGAACCGGAAGCAGGCCATATCGCGCACGGCAAGGCACTCGACATGGTGCTGGAGCGAGTCGACACCGATTACTTGATCCTGATGCATACCGACACGTTCGTTTTCGATAAAAATGTCTTTCCGATGATACTGAACAAGTGCATCAATAATAAAAAAGTCGCAGCCGTCGGGTGTGTAGAGCAATTAAATCGTGGCACCGCGAGAACGCTTTGGCGCTTTAGTTCGCGACTATTCAAACACCACTACAGACGCATTAAAACCTCCATGGGATTACGTTCCAGAGAACCAAAACCCTACAGGGAGGTCTATTTGAAGAGTTTCTTCACATTGTGGAACTGCAAACTCGTCAAACAGCACGGCATGCACTTCTCGATGGATGATCGTGTTCCTGGATATACCCTTCAAGACCGAATGACCCAACTTGGTTATGTCGTTGAAACTTTATCGCCACGTAAAATCTTCAGCTATCTCGATCATATCCAGGCGGGGACTGTTGCAGCGGCTGGCGGCTATGGAAAGACTCATAGACGAACCAAAATGTACAATAATATACTTAAGCGCCTGAACAAGGGTGACGGCAAGGCCTAAGCTACGCCGACACGTATAAGCCAGTCACCCGCAGGTCGTTATATCAAGTTATCGGAGCAATAATGGCAGTCATCACTCAGGCACTACCCATCACCCTCTCACCGGAGCTTGATTTCGACCAGAACGACGCCAGCGCCTTTGGTGAGTCATTGACTGGCCAATATGTACAGGCCACGCCATTTCCGCACATCGTCATCGACAACTTCCTGCACGAAGACCTGATTGCAAGCATTTGCTCGAATTTCCCGGTCGAGCCAACCAACAACGAAATGCTCTACGAGCGCGGCTATAAAGGGCAACGAAAGCGTCAAATCAGCCCCAACGAATGCTCTCCGTTTTTAAAGACTGTTTTCAATGCATTCAACTCGGCACCCATGTTGCAGTTTCTTGAGAAGTTAACCGGCATCGAAGGCTTGATACCTGACCCCTACTTTACCGGTGGTGGCTTGCATGAAACGAAAAGCGGTGGCTTCCTGGGGGTGCACTCGGACTTCAGGCTCAACAAGAAGCTTAACGTCGAGCGCAGACTGAATATCATTATTTATCTGAACGAAGACTGGAAAGACGAGTATGGAGGCAACCTGGAACTTTGGGATGTCAACATGAAAACCTGTCTTAAAAAGGTTTTGCCCATTTACAATCGCTGCGTCATTTTCAACACAGACAAAGACAGCAATCATGGGCACCCGGAGCCTTTGAAGACCCCAGAGCACATCACTCGCAGGTCTATAGCGCTTTATTACTATACCGCCGGCACCTTGGCGATCGATCCCGCGCAAAGAAACAAAACCCACTACAAACCAAGGCCCAAAGATCGTTTCAGCCTCAAGTACTACATGAACAAGTTAATCAAGAAGAAAAACTGAGCCATACCGCCAGACGATTGAGTTCGTGCTTTTCAGGCTTTAGCCCGATGCCCGGTCGCGATCAGCTCCGTCGGGCACCCGCACTCGGTGCACGCCAGCAAGCCGAAAGCCTCTGGATCGCTCCTGCTGCAAGGGTAACGGAACGGAAACGTGAACGAGGGTGTCAGCTGTTTAGACACCCCTGTTTCGTCCCTCAACCCAAATGAAGCGGTGAAGTCATGAACAATATCATCTACCTCGTTGGCGCCGTCGTGATCGTCCTGTTTATCCTGTCGTTTGTCGGCATGGTCTGATTCACACTGTCAGATGCCAAGGGCAAAAAAGCCCGCTCAATGGCGGGCTATCTGGAACAGCCCCAAGTAACCAAGGGCTCTCACCCCTGATGTCTCGAGGGGGCCTCGTTGTTTGGTGGCGCATACGTTCCCCTGTAGGAGCTGCCGAAGGCTGCGATCTTTTGATCTTGATCTTCAGCAATCTCCAGATCGCAAAAGCAAAATCAAAAGATCGCAGCCTTCGGCAGCTCCTACATTATCTGTTTTCCCCCGGGATGCCGTTACAAACCCTTGCGCAAATCGTCCTCCAGCTTTCGACAAACCTCTGCGATGATGCTTTTTCCGACTGCCGGGCCGGAGTAGCTCTCTATTTCCTCGCGGCATTGTTCGACGGCATCACGGGCCTGCATGCTTTCCCTGTCTTGCGATGTGTTGCTGACATAAAAGCCGACTGCCAGGTACAAGGTGATTGCGACAGTGATTCCGACGACGATCTTGCCGACCCGACCAATTTTCTTTTCTGACGGTATTGGCCATCCGGGCGAGATTCGTATTTTTTGCCTGAGGTCGGATTGGCAGTGTTTACATAAAATGGCTTCAGCCATGATGACTTCCGCGCAATAGGGGCAACTCTTTTTTCCAGCCTCCACAGATGAAACTCCTTTTTCAAAACGAGATTCTAACATTGGGTTCGGGGGCGAGAGACAGCGTTGCTGCTCACCCAAAGCGCCGGCATCTCCCCACCTGATTTTTTTGTTGAATAGTCTGTTTGAGGTATTACCGAGGGCTGAGTTTGATCAACCATGACGCCAGTATTTCCCCCACGTGTCTGCACGGTTGCTTCATCCAACAATCACAACGAGGCGCTTGATCGCTATGGAAAAAGTCATCTATCTGCTGTGGCGTGATGCTCAAGTCAGTCCTGATACCTTCAACCATCGCCTGCGCAGTGAAGTCGCCGGGCAATTGCTGGCACTCGGTGCCAGTAGCGTGCAACTGAACCTGTCCGATGTCGATGTGCAGCCCGCAGCCGGACTGCGCCAGGAAAACAACCGACCACTGCCCGATGCCAGCCTGTCGCTTTGGCTGGACAGTGCCAACGGGCCCGCTCGTCGTCCTTTCGACAGCGTCATCACGGCCGCAACGGCACGCATGGCTGCCTACCTGGTATGCGAGTCGGTAGCCATCGCCAATACTCGCTTCCCTTCAACGCCCGGTGAACGTACTCACGGGTTCGCCCAGTTGGCCCTGCTGACCCGACCTCCGCGTCTGACGCACGAAGCCTGGCTGGACATCTGGCGCAACCATCACACTGAGGTGGCCGTAGACACCCAGGACAACTTCCAATACGTGCAAAACCTGGTGGTGCTGGCGCTGTCGCACGGTGCGCCAAGGATCGATGCCATAGTCGAAGAATGTTTCCCACCCGCTGCCATGACCGATCCCCGGGCCTTTTTCGATGCAGTGGGCGACGAAGCGAAATTCCAGCGTAACCTGGCGACGATGATGGACAGCTGCAGCCGATTCCTCGATTTCGACAAGATCGACGTGCTGCCTACCAGCCAGTACTGTCTGTAGGCCCGACGCCGACTTAGGGCGAAGGGCTGATCTGCCCTTGGCCATCAGTCACCCATCGACCCCAGTAGCCACTGGCGAAATATCTCGGCGGAGGCAGAACGCTTGCGATGCTTGAGCGACACCAGGAATTCGCCATTGCCTGTCACGCATTCGAAAGGCGTCACTCGCTGCAATTCCCCCTTGGCCAGCGCCTCATCCGCCATGAACGTCCAGGCCAGGCCGATGCCCATGCCTTGTTGAACGGCCCGATACGCCAACGTCAGCTGGTTGAAGACCGGGGCTTTGTCCCGTGCGACGAAGTCGATACCAAAGTGGCCGAACCATTGATGCCAGTCCAGACACTGCCAGGCGCAGGTGTCGATCTGCACCAGGTTGGCTTGCGCCAATTGTTCCAGTGTCTCGACCCCCGAGACATCCAGTGAAGGATGAGCCACGGCGTAGACGATTTCCGGCAGCAGGAAATCGCTGTCCAGCGAGGGCCATTGGCCGGAACCATAGAGTACGCCCACGTCGAAATCATTGAGGCTGGCCTCATCGAACTCATTCATCGCGTGAACGTGCACGGCGATGTCGGGGTACGCCTTGTTGAATTCGATCAGTTTCGGGAACAGCCAGAATTGGGCCAGGGCATGGGTCGCCAGCACCGAGACGGCGTTGGACTGATGAACGTTGCGAATTCGCGTGACGCTTTGGTACATCGTGGTGAGGAGCACGTTGACCGTCATCAGCAGTTCATCCCCTGCGCTGGTCAACTTGACCCCTCGTGGTTTGCGCTCGAAGAGCGGGACGCCCATGCAGTCCTCAAGCTGGCGCATCTGTTTGCTCACGGCGCTCTGGGTCAGAAACAGTTCGCCGGCGGCGCCCGTGAAGCTGGCGTGTCGTCCCACGGCCTCGAACGTGATCAGGGTCTCCAATGGGGGCAAGGTACGCAGATAACGGTTGATGACGGTTCTCCGGGACTGGCGATTGCCGCAAGACATTCCCCTGCGGAATGGGTGACCAACTTTATATCGCAGGTGGCGCTTGTCTGCCATGGCTAGAATGCGGCTAAACAGCCTGCCAGAGCCGAGATGATGAACAGTGGAGTTGTATTTGCGATACTGGCGGGCGCCATCTGGGGTGGCGTGATTATCGGCCCTTCGTTGCTGCCGGAATTCAATGCCGTGCTGATCAGCAGTGTACGGTTTGCCCTGTACGGGATGATCTCGCTCCTCGTGGCCTTGCCCTTCGCGTCCCGCCTGCTGTCGCGTTTGACCCGCGGCGATGCCTGGATGCTGCTGCGTCTGTCACTGACCGGCAATGTCCTGAACTACGCGCTCCTGGGCGCTTCCGTACAACTGAGCGGGGTGACCGCGGCCGCCCTTATCAACGGCATCATGCCGGTTGCCATCACTTTTCTGGGGCGTAGCGATGCAGGGTCCCTGCCCCTGACCAGGCTCAAGCTTCCCCTGCTGCTGGTATTCCTGGGCATCGTATCGGTCAGTCTGGAACATACCGGCGTGCAGGTGGCGAGCACCTCGCTGTCTTCCCGGTTGCTGGGCCTGGCCTGCGGGTTCAGTGCCGTGGCCTGCTGGTCGTGGTACGCCACCCACAACGCCCGTTATCTCAAGCAAAGCCATTTCAACAGCAGCGAATGGTCGACGCTGACCGGCATCGTGACGGGCATCGTGGCGATCGTGTTCGGTATCGCGGCCTTGATGCTGTTCCCGAACCTGGTGCCCGCTGAAGTTGAAAGCAGCCGCTGGACGACTTTCCTGTGGGTTTGCCTGTTCCTGGCACTCTGTGGTTCATGGCTGGCCAATGGGCTCTGGAATGCTTGCTCGCGTCGCATGCCCGCGTCGTTGAGTGGCCAGATGATCGTGTTCGAAACGCTGTTTGCCTGCGTTTACGGCTTTCTGTTCAGTCAGCGAATGCCCGGCTTGATGGAAGTGGTCTCGATCGTGTTGCTGGTGGGCGGAGTCGTATGGGCGGCGAAACGTCATCGGATAATGCCGGTGAAACAGGCTGAACCCTGCGAGTGACACCCCATACCGTGGCGCAACGACTTCGAGACGACGGTCAAGGCAGAGGTTGCAGGCTGGTCTTGAAGGCCGTGACCACACGGTTACGGCCTTGGTGTTTCGCGTGATACAGGCGTTGATCGGCGGTACGCAGAATCGCCTCGATGGTGTCGCCATCGCGGCCGGATTGCGAAACGCCGATGCTCACTGTGACCACGGTTGGCCGCTGCAGGCCATGAAAAGAACTATTGGCCACGGTGCTTCGCAGACGCTCGGCGATTTCGTGCGCG
This sequence comes from Pseudomonas sp. B1(2018), assembly GCF_003097365.1. Taxonomy (NCBI): domain Bacteria; kingdom Pseudomonadati; phylum Pseudomonadota; class Gammaproteobacteria; order Pseudomonadales; family Pseudomonadaceae; genus Pseudomonas; species Pseudomonas sp. B1(2018). The sequence goes on along the minus strand of NZ_PYUK01000028.1, from coordinate 50,571 downwards.
CCTTCAAGTGAAGTCTGAGGCAGCAGTATCATGAATTCTTCTCCGCCCACTCGGGCTACGCCGTCATACGGCCGGATCGAATCGAGGCATTTCTCCACGAAACTCTTCAGGATGTCATCGCCCACCTGATGCCCGAAGCGATCGTTGATGGACTTGAAATTATCCAGGTCCAGTGCCAACACGGAGAACGGCGCATCGCCGCGTTTGGTCCGGCCAATTTCGCCTTCGACCCGCTCCATGAACCGACGCCGATTATCAGCGCCTGTCAGTGGATCGGTCGCCGCAAGGTGCCCCAGTTCCTGATTGGTGCGCTGGAGTTCCTGCAAGGCGTTCTCGGCATACGCCATCGCTTCGGCAAGACGCACCATCAACTCCTCCTGGCTGTAGATCCTGGAAAACGACCGCGTGGTGAGGAACGCTTGCACGACTCCATAGCTCAACATGAAGAACCCACCGGCGAAGATCGCGTGCGCGAGCCACCACATATGGTTCCACGGACGTGCAAGGATGAAGGCAAGGGAGGACAGCGCGAACGCGGTGACCGAGATGATGAAAATGCTCATCAGCGGCGAACGGATACGGCGCAGCAGAAGTATGGTCACGGTCAACGTGGAAAGAACGAGGGCTCCCCCCTCCATCGACAGGCGCACCGCGAGATTGCCGGCGATCGGCGAATTGGCGACGTACGCCACTGCTACGTCAACCAGCAGGAACAGTCCTATCCAGGTCAACCACGGGCGGGCCTTCATTCGCTGGTCCGCGGCATCCGGTGGGCGGTGGTACGACAGCATTCCGATCAACAGCAAGATCGACATGACCAGGCGAGAGGCCGGTCCATAAAGCAGGAAGAGCCAGATATTGTGGTGTGCAAGCCCGGTGAACGCACCATGCAACGCGTAGATCACGACAAAGCCGAGAAATCCAAGCGTCATCCATCGCAGCAGCGGCTCTCCGGATGACTGATAACAGCGCCACGTGACGTAAGTAACAAACAGGCCTGCCAGGGTGGCTGCCGTGATCGCAAAGATATGGAACAGGTGATTCTCGAATAAAAGCGTGGGGTCCTGAAAAAAGTACAAGTAGCCGATCAGATAGGCCGGAACCAGCGCAAACCCTGCGAGCAGCAAGCAGGCGTAAACCTTGACCATCAGGCGAACGGCTTCAGGTGGCTCGTCGGTGGCGATGAGATTGCTCATGGGTCCCTCCGGTTTCGATCCATTCATAGTTTTTTCAGGAAGCCCAGTAGCAGCTCATTGACCTCTGTCGCGCGCTCTTGCTGTATCCAGTGGCCGGCACCTTCGAGGATATGACACCCGCGCAGTTCCGGCAGTGTCTGCGCGAAGGCTTCGATCTGCCGCGGGGAACTGGGAAACTTCAGCACGGCGTCGCGGCTGCCGGCAATGAACATCGACGGCTGACGGATAATGCAACCGCGCCAGGGTGCCAGCAGTGCCCATGAGCGTGTCATGTTGCGGTACCAGTTCAACCCGCCGCGAAATCCGCTGCGGGTGAATTCGCGGGTGTAGTAGGCAATATCCTCCAGGCTTAGCCAGCCTGGCAGGGTTTCGGGCTCGATCATCGCGCCCAGGAAGCCCTGGCCCGGCTGCAGCCGGCCGAATACCAGCCCCTCGGGGCCATCCCCCGAGCCGCTGAAGTAGATGCGCCGGATCGACGACTCGACGTCCCTTTCCAGCTCGGCCTCGGCCACACCCGGCGCCTGGAAATACTGGATGTAGAAGTCGCTGATCCCCCGCGAGACCAGCGCACTGAGGAGCTCCACGCGCGCCGGCGGCGAGAACGGAACGCTCATGCCGACCACTGCGCGAAACAGATCGGGTCGCAGCAAGCCGGCGCTCCAGGCCACCTGCGCTCCCCAATCATGACCGACAATCACGGCTTGCCGTTCGCCGAGTGCGTTGACCAACTCGACCATGTCGCCTACCAGGTGCAGCGTGGTGTAGGCGTCGGGTTCGGCCGGCGCGTCTGTGCCGCCATAGCCGCGCATGTCGGGCGCTACCGCCCTGTAGCCGGCGGCCGCCAGCGCAGCGAGCTGGTTGCGCCACGAGTACCACAGCTCCGGAAAACCATGGCAGAGCAAGACCAGCGGGCCGCTACCTTGCGTGGCTATCCGCATGCGGATGCCATTGATGTCGAGCAGTTCGAAGTGTGGCTCGTTCATGTGCGCTTCCTGCGATTCAAGCGATGGCCTCCAGCAACCGTGGCAAGTTCGCCAGCGCCTGCTGCCTGCTGACGGAGAGCTGATGCAGCTGTGCCAGTTTCTCGGTGTCGGTTTCCTTAAGACCCCTGACCACCGCTGTCATAAAGAACAAACGCGACTGCTTGATCCAGCGGGACAAGCCTTCATGCTCTCCCCAGCGTAGCTGGTTACCCAGGTGGACCGCCCAGATTCTGATCCAGTCCGTGGGGAGGTGAGGCGCAGGGACCATCTTGCACAGCAAGTTCATTTGCGCTTGATCGACCAGGTGGCTTTCCACATAGGCAATCAAGGCGGCGCTGAACACGGGTTGGCAGCTGCTGACCATCAACAGGTTGATCTTGCCGCCGTCGAACACCTTCATTTCAGGCAGTGTCGGGATGGCACTGGCGCTGCAATCAATGTGCAGAGCATGTGGGCTGGTGGCGATGCTGCCCTGTTCGAACACGATGCGCGTTGGCTCGATAGCGCGCACTCTTCCCAGGCGCACGACGTTGTCGATGCGTCGAAGCTCGCATAATTCCGCTTGGGTGACGGTGGCGCAGCGGTACGCAGTGGGTTCGACGGACTTGTCCAGGCGCAAGAGCTGGCCCGTCGCCTCAAGCCTTAAGAACAGGTCCGGGATCGAGTCTGCGGCGGCGATGGCCTCGAACTGTGCCCTGAGGCCGCCGATGGTTTGTTCGAAGCTGTCGAGGCCGGGTTGCACATTGGCCCGGTCGATCAACCACGGATCGTTCGGCATGATCCAGCAGATGGTTGCGGGCGCAACACCGTTTTGCAGCAACCACAGGCAAGCGTCGATCCCGGTCTTGCCCGCCCCTACCACGACGTAACTGGCGTATGGGTGGCGGATTTTCGGCAAGTCGTTCAGTGGCACGCATTGCACGCCGGGTTCCACCCTGTACCTGGGCGGGTGGGTCGAGGGCACTGCGGTCTGGACATGGGTGGCGTCCACCACCTTTTTGCACACCCGCACCTGATAGTCTGCGCCGCTGACGAGCGAGGTAAACCGGTGATCGTCAAGGCGGTCGCCGGTGTAGTTGCACATGGGGAAAAAACGGACTCGCCCTGAGGGCAGAAACTGCTGATTCATCACCTGATCGAAGTAGCTCACCACCTCGGCGCCGGAGGCCAGCTCATACAAGCCCTCGTTCAGTGCCGTCGTGTCCTTCGTTCCACTGCCCAGCTCCCGTGAGTTGACGCCATAGCAGGTCGAGGGTTGGTGTAACCGTACGAACGGGTAGGCATCATTCCAGTGCCCGCCAGCTCGATCGTGCCGATCCACCATCACGATGCGTGCATTGGTTTCCTTGAGTAGCGTATCGACGAAGGCCATGGCCATCGCGCCAGCACCGATGACCAGGTAATCGGTTTCGATCGGATTTTCGTCCATACGGCTGCACCTTCCTGAAGGTTGCCCTCCTTCAACCTCCGTAGATTAGCCACCCATGCCACGGGCAATAGAACGAATGCTTCTGACCTCCATAACCAATGGAATTAATGGCTGCAGCCCGCATGCCAGACGGATGCCCCGCCAATTGCCGGGCTCTATGGTGGTGATCACCGGTTGAATCCACAGCCGATTGTGCCTGTCACGAAGGACTCGGCCGACTGACTTGAAGGCACTGATTCACCCTGCTTAAAAAATGGTTCATCACGCAATCCCGGGGGGGAATACGGATAACGAAATATCTGTAGGAGCTGCCGAAGGCTGCGACCTTTTGATTTTGCTTTTGCGATCTGGAGACTGCTGAAGATCAAGATCAAAAGATCGCAGCCTCCGGCAGCTCCTACAGGGATTTTTGTCCGTCCACGATATTCGCGGTGTACCCGGTCAATGTAGGAGCTGCCGAAGGCTGCGATCTTTTGATCTTCTTGCCCCCTCACGCCCTGAGCCTGTCCGTCAACCTGTGACGACCTCCATCGGCGCTTCTACCAACGTCGACCGGCTGCTCCTACAGAAGAGAAAGAGCAAAAAAAATCCGTCATGACATGTTATGACCTCCTTCAAAAACGGACTTTAACCAACAAATTCAGGGGTTTTAGGACGAATGGTCGAGAGGCGTCAAGCGCGGGGAATTGCAGAGAGTTTGCAGCCACTACAGGCTTTTCAGACGGGCACGTTCGTCGTGGTGAAGTGAACTTCACTTTCATCACGTGTCACATTAAGTCCTTGTCAAGTGAACTTCAGTGGAGGTACAGCCTTATGAGCATGGCCACGATAGTCAGTGCCGTGATTTCCAGTCTCGCACCCAGTGTCTTTGACCAGAACAACCTGCAAGACCCCGGTGCACATGTCTCAGCCGTCGAATACCACTACGGTATGGACATCGATGTGAAACGGGTGCTGCAGCGCACCGATACATCCGACAAGACCGGCGTCGTACCGGTGACCCTGGTCTACGAAGACAGCGAGGGCGAGATTCACAAGATCCGTTTCCTCGAATGGGGTGGAAGCCCTGCCGCCGAGCCTGCCAGCATTGCCTGATCAACGCGTCGATCGGGTTCCGGGCGTAGCCGCCCCCCAACAAGAAGCGGAAGTTAAACCTCCAGTGCACTCAGTGCGATTGAGGTTTTGTGTTACCTGAAAATGGACATATTCGAATGACTGAAAGTTCATTCGCGAAACTCACTATTATCTTGGCGGCGTATTGCCCCAGGATTAATTGATAACAATGGCTGGATCTGAATGGCAGTCAGCAACGGTAATCAAGCCGTGCCAAGAGCCAAGTTGATTCACTATTGAATAAAAGAGGTCACCATGGAACTTAGTATGTTTTCTTCGTCCACCGTGGAATATGTGCGTTTGGGCGTTGTCTATTTTCATCTCATCGCCTGTTGCGTGGCAATCGGGCTGGTCTTGACCAGTGACATTGCAATGGTCAAGCAACTCCTGAAGGGGGATGCGTCGGGTCACCACGATGACGCGCACATGGAAAGCCTTCAAAAAACCGTATCGCTTGCACTTGTGGCGCTTTGGATTACGGGCATTGGTATCGTCGGGATCGATTATGCCGGTAAGGGGATGGAGTATTTCCTCAATCCAAAACTGCAAGCCAAAATCGGCATCGTAGTGCTGTTGACCTTTAACGGCTTCCTTCTGCATAGCGCTGTATTGCCGGCGCTGAAAAAAGCCGGTTCGTTACTCAAACTCTCCTTCAGCCTGCGCATGCTGGCGCTGTTCTCCGGCGCACTCTCCGCCGTGTCCTGGTTCTATGCCGCCATGCTCGGTGTCGGTCGTCCGCTGGCCTGGAAATACTCGCTGGTCGAGTTGCTGGCAGCCTATCCGGTTCTCATCGTCGGCGGTTTCGGGATGATGGTCCTGCTCACTGCCTGGGCAAAAGACAGAGACACCGAAACGCGTATGGAGCAAGGCTTCAGGACTCCAGGAAACGCCGCCCTCGCTGGATGGTAAAACCAGGCTGAACAAGGACGTTCAGCTTTAGCCAATAAAGCCTGCTGTCAGTCAGCCGTTCGAAAACGGTGCTGCCAACGCCTCTATCGCTTCCCCTTCATGCAGACCACGGAAAGATAAGCCCCCCACAGAACACCACCCAGGGCAAGTATCAATTCCGGATTGAAAATACTCTGTTCAACCGGCGCCACCAGGATTTCGCTGTAAAGGCACATCGCGCCCGCGATCAATGCAATAAAGTAGCCCGTCCGGTTTCTGGTCCGGCGCAGCAGCAGAACCTTTTTCAGACCCTCTTCTTTCCATTCCTGACGGGGTATGAGTTGGATTTCCTCCAGCAGCACCACACCCCACAGCAATGCGCATAACCCATAACCTACCATCATGATGCCCTTCAGTTTGAACGTTGATTCAACATGACTGCAGCGTGCACTCAGTACTCAACTTGCGAATATCCATTGCGGAGTCTTTTCCCACTTGTTGACGAAGACAACGTCATTGAGCGGATCAAATTTTTCCGAGGGGTAAATATGCTTGATTGGGACGGCCCCCGCTATCGACGTTAGCAGGAGTTCCTTGTGGAGATATCGACCAAAAGTTTGTAGTGATTCCACTACAAACAGTCACCCTAGGTTAACAAGCCGTTTTCAAGTGCATAGCGGGCCAGTTTCGCGTTACTGTCCATCCCGGTTTTTTCCAGGATGCGTGCCCGGTACGTCGTGACGGTACTCGGGCTCAAGTGCAGTATCTCGGCGATGCGCACAATTCTTTCGCCTGCAGCGAGGAGCTTGAGTACTTCCAGCTCCCGGTCGGATAGCGCTTCGTGGGGTGCCTCGTCGCCTCTGCCGATAGCGTTGACCAGTTTTTCTGCCAACTCAGGGCTGACGTGCTTGCCGCCTGAGGCCACCTTGCGAACGGCCGCCACCAGGGTGGCGGCGGAAATATCCTTGGTGAGGTATCCCGCTGCGCCGTGCTTGATTGCGCGCAACGCATAGGCCTCGACCGAATGCATGCTCAACATCAGAACGGCGAGTTTGGGCTTGTGCGCACGCATGAGTTTGAGAAGTTCGAGGCCGTTCTTGTCGGGAAGCTGAATATCGACCAGCGCCACGTCGAACTCCTGCTCGCGGACCAGGAGCATGGCGTCTTGTGCCGTCTCGGCTTCCCCCGTTACGTCGATCTCGCCGGCTGTCTCCAGCATGCGTCGCACGCCGCTTCGCACGATGCTGTGATCATCCACCAGCAAGACTCTGATTTTGTGGTCAGTCATCGGTCTTTTCCATTCGCACCCGCAAGGCCCCGGCCGTATCGTGTCTCGATGTACAGATGATGTCGAACCCGCCGGCCCCTTCGACACAAAGGCGCGCGCTCATGCTTTTCCACACTCATCCTGCGGCCAGTGGCCAGCAAGCCAGGGAATCTGCTGCCGGGTTCTACGTTAGCAGGTCGGGATTGCACTGCAAGATGACAATTCCCCCCAGGATCCGGGGCATTGCGCCAACCTTGCTAGTATTTCGTAAGCCAGCGCTCAGTGTTCGACAGGGTAAACACTGCGAAGCCGGCTCCTGCGGCAAGGGTTGATGTCTTGCCTGCGGCATCCATTTTGACTGGACACAGACATGGCCACAGTGACGACACCGATCGAAGTATTGGACATGAAGACATTGCTGGCAGCGCTGAAATCGTTGCGCAAAGGTGACTTCACCACGCGTATGCCGGAAGACTGGACCGGCATGCCGGGCAAGATCGCCGACACGCTCAACGAGATCATCGACATGGCGGCCGAGACCACCACCGAATTCGAACGCGTGGCGCAACTGATCGGCAAGCAGGGCAAGGTCGACGAGCGTATCCAATTGCCGATGATGAAAGGCTCGTGGCAAAAGATCGTCAACTCCAGCAATGCGCTCACCAGCGACCTCATCAGCCCGATGAACGAGATCATTCGTGTGGTCGGTTCAGTGGCCGAGGGCAATCTGAGCCAGCAGGTACCGCCGGTACTCGACGGCCTGAAACTGCGGGGCCAGTTCCTCAAGTCCGCCGAGATCGTCAACACCATGGTGACGCGCCTGGGTTCCTTCGCCTCCGAGGTCACCCGCGTGGCGCGGGAAGTCGGCACTGAGGGGATTCTCGGTGGGCAGGCCAATGTCAAAGGGGTGTCCGGCACCTGGAAAGACCTGACCGACTCCGTCAACGACATGGCCGCCAACCTGACCACCCAGATGCGCAACATCGCTTACGTGACCACGGCAGTGGCCAAAGGCGATCTGGGCAAGACGATTACCGTCGAAGCCCGGGGTGAGATTCTCGAACTGAAAAACACCATCAACACCATGGTCGGCCAGCTCTCGAGTTTCGCCGCGGAGGTGACCCGCGTGGCGCTGGAAGTCGGTACCGAAGGCAAGCTGGGCGGTCAGGCGGAAGTCCGCGGCGTCTCAGGCACCTGGCGCGACCTGACCGAATCGGTCAACGGCATGGCAGCCAACCTGACCACCCAGGTGCGCAACCTCGCCCAGGTGACGACGGCGGTGGCGCGTGGCGACCTCGGCAAGAAAATCACTGTTGAAGCCAAGGGCGAGATTCTCGAACTGAAAAACACCATCAACACCATGGTCGACCAGCTCTCCAGCTTCGCCTCGGAGGTGACACGGGTCGCGCTGGAAGTCGGTACAGAAGGCAAGCTGGGCGGACAGGCCGAAGTGACCGGCGTGTCCGGTACCTGGAAGGACTTGACCAATTCGGTCAACGGCATGGCGGCCAACCTGACCACCCAGGTGCGCAACATTGCCGACGTGACGACGGCGGTGGCCAACGGCGACCTGTCGCGCAAGATCACAGCCGAAGCCAAAGGTGAAATTCTCCAGCTCAAGGAAACCATCAACACCATGGTGGACCAGCTCTCGACCTTTGCCGACGAAGTGACGCGCATGGCACGCGAGGTGGGAACTGACGGCAAACTCGGCGGCCAGGCCAAGGTGACGGGCGTCGGTGGCACCTGGAAAGACTTGACCGACTCGGTCAACAGCATGGCGGCCAACCTGACCAATCAGGTGCGCAACATCGCCGACGTAACGACGGCGGTGGCCAAGGGCAACCTGGGGCGCAAGATCACCGTGGAAGCCAAGGGCGAAATCATGGAGCTGAAGAACACCATCAACACCATGGTGGACCAGCTCAACAGCTTCGCCGCCGAGGTGACGCGGGTGGCGCGCGAAGTCGGCACCGAAGGCAAGCTCGGTGGGCAGGCACAGGTGCAAGGCGTGTCCGGCACCTGGAGGGATCTGACCGAAAACGTGAACTTCATGGCGGCCAACCTGACCAGCCAGGTGCGAGGCATCGCGAAAGTGGTGACCGCCGTCGCCAACGGCGACATGAAGAAGAAACTGACACTGGAAGCCAAGGGTGAGATCGCCGAACTGGCCGACACCATCAACGGTATGACCGATACGCTGGCGCTGTTCTCCGACCAGGTGACCTCGGTGGCGCGTGAAGTGGGCGTCGAGGGCAAGCTGGGGGGCCAGGCCAACGTGCCGGGTGCTGCCGGCACCTGGCGCGACCTGACTGACAACGTCAACGGTCTGGCGGCCAACCTGACCAACCAGGTGCGTGCAATTGCCGATGTGGCGACGGCCGTGACCAAGGGCGACCTGACCCGTTACGTGGAGGTGGAAGCCAAGGGTGAAGTGGCGGAACTCAAGGACAACGTCAACGAGATGATCCGCAACCTGCGCGAGACCACGCGGCAAAACGCGGAGCAGGATTGGCTCAAGAGCAATCTGGCGAAATTCAACCGCCTGCTGCAGGGCCAGCGCGATCTGGCGGCAGTCTCCAAGATGGTGCTGTCTGAACTGGCTCCGCTGATCAACGCCCAGCACGGTGTGTTCTACATGATGGACGAGAACCCGCCGGATCCGGCGAAACTCAAACTGCTGTCCGCCTATGCGTACAAGGGCAACATCAATGTGAACGATGAGTGGCGGCTCGGCGAGGGTCTGGTCGGGCAATGCGCCTACGAAAAGCGGCGCATCCTGCTTACCGATGTACCGGCCAATTACGTCGCGATCTCATCGGGACTGGGTGCTGCCGCCCCGCTGAACATCATCGTGCTGCCGATCCTGTTCGAGAACAAGGTCAAGGCCGTCGTCGAAATGGCTTCGTTCACGCGCTACAGCATCATTCATCAAACCTTCCTTGATCAGTTGGCCGAATCGATCGGTATCGTGCTCAACACGATCGAAGCCAATATGCGTACCGAAGAACTGCTCAAGCAGTCGCAATCGCTGGCGCACGAACTGCAAAGGCAACAGGAGGAATTGAGACAGACCAACGAGGAGCTGGAGGACAAGGCCGGCCTGCTGGCGGAGCAGAAAGCCGAAGTCGAGCGCAAGAACCGCGAAGTCGAAATCACCAAGCTGTCGCTGGAGGAGAAGGCGGAGCAGCTGACGCTGACCTCAAAGTACAAGTCCGAATTCCTCTCCAGCATGTCCCATGAACTCAGAACGCCCTTGAATAGCTTGCTGATCCTGGCCCGGCAGCTCAGCGACAACGCGGAACACAATCTCACCCCCAGGCAGGTCGAATATGCCAAGACCATCCGCAGCGCGGGCAAAGACCTGCTGGAGCTGATCGACGAGATTCTCTACCTGTCCAAGATCGAATCGGGTACGGTCACACTGGATCTGAATGAAGCGCTGTTCGCCGATCTGCACGACCAGATCGAACGCACCTTCCGGCCGGTCGCCGAAAGCCGGGGCCTGACCTTCACGATTGAACTGGCACCTACCCTGCCCCCCGTCTTGTGGACCGACGAAAAGCGCCTGCTGCAGGTGGTCAAGAACCTGCTGTCCAACGCCTTCAAGTTCACTGAGCAAGGCAGCGTCAAGCTCAGCATCGAGCCCGTTGTATCCGGGTGGAGTGTGGATCACAGCGAACTGAATCGCGCCGATGCGGTGGTCGCCTTCGTGGTCACCGACACCGGCATTGGCGTATCGGCCGGCAAGCAGAAGCTGATCTTCGAGGCGTTCCAGCAAGCCGATACCGGAACCTCACGAAAATACGGTGGCACCGGCCTCGGCCTGTCGATCAGCCGCGAACTCGCACACCGGCTGGGCGGTGAGCTGCGGCTGATTCCCGGTGAGATTGGCAAGGGCAGTACTTTCGCGCTGTACGTGCCCTTGCGGACACAGGACGCCCAGCGTCAGACCCTGGACGAACCCGCGACAGAGACAGCACCTGGCCAGGTCAGGCGCGACCTCCTGTCAGGCCCGTCTGCACAGATACTCGACGACCGCGAGTCGGTCCAACCCGGCGACCAGGTGCTGCTGATGCTCGAGGGCGACGCCCGATTCGCCGGCATCCTGCTCGAGGCCGCGCACCAGAAGGGGTTCAGGGCTATCGTCACGACCCGTGGCGCGGATGCACTGGAGCTGGTCGAGCGCTTCAAACCCGCCGCGATCACGCTGGACCCGGGCCTGACGGACATCGATGGCTGGTTGCTGCTCGAGCAGTTGAAGGGAAATTTCGCCACGCGTCACATCCCGGTCCAGATCATCTCGAACACCGACGACCGCACACGCGGGCTGCGCTATGGCGCTTACGACTATCTGCTCAAGCCGGTCACCGCCGACGAGATTCAACATGCGCTGGTCGGCATTGTCGCATTCGCAGGGCGCAACACCAGGAGCCTGCTGCTGATCGACGGCGACGAAACGAACCGCGCCCGCATCCTCGATCTGCTCGGCAACACCGACGTGAAGATCGAAACGACCGCCAGCGGCGCCGAAGCCTTGAAGAAACTGGCAAAGAAACGCTACGACTGCATGGCAATCCATCTCGAACTGCCCGACGCCTCCGGTATCAAGCTCATCGAGGCGTTGCAACAAGACCAGGCCATGCGTGAGTTGCCGATTGTGGTCTACGGTGCAGAGACACTGACGAAGCCGCAACACGAGCGTTTCAGGACACTGCTGGGCACGGGCGTGATCAAGGCCGTTCAGTCTCCCGAGCGCATACTCGACGAAACCGCGCTGTTTCTACACCGTGTCGTCGACAGGCTGTCGCAGACCCAACGCAGGATGCTGGAAAAACTCTATGAGGGCTCGGACAGCCTCGAGGGCAAAAAGGCCCTGGTGGTCGACGACGACGTGCGCAATATCTTTGCCCTGACCAGCGTGCTCGAGAGCAACAACATGCGGGTGGCCACGGCCGAAAACGGCCGGACCGCCATAGAACTGCTGCAGCAGCAGCCCGATACCGACATCGTGCTGATGGACATCATGATGCCCGAGATGGATGGCTTTGAAACCATGCGCCAGATCCGTACCTTCAAGCGATTTGAAGCCCTGCCCATGATTGCGCTGACGGCCAAGGCGATGATGGGTGACCGTGAAAAGTGCATCGAGGCAGGCGCCTCGGACTATGTCAGCAAGCCGGTGGATACTGACCAGCTGCTGTCACTGATGCGCAAATGGCTCTACCGATGAAGCAACCTCCGGTATTCAAAGAGAACGCCCAGGTGCGGCACCCTGCCCCGCCGGATGGCGTGCCAGCCTCCGTGTTGCTGGTGGATGACAATCCCGCCAAGCTCACGGCGCTCGCCGCGGTAATTACCGACATGGGCCTCGATGTCGCCACGGCGACGTCCGGACGCGAGGCGCTGCGCCTGCTATTGCAGCGCGACTTCGCCGTCATTCTGCTCGACGTGAAAATGCCGGCGATGGACGGTTTTGAAACCGCTGCACTCATTCACGGCCGCCCGAAGTCGGCCCATACGCCCATTATCTTCGTCACCGCGGAGGCCGACACGGATTCCGAGCGATTCCGCGGCTATACGTCCGGCGCCGTGGATTACATCTTCTCGCCGATTGTGGCCGAAGTGCTTCGCGCCAAGATCCAGGTGTTTGTCGACCTGTTCTACTTGCAGCGCAAACTGACGATGCAGACCGAAGAATTGCTGCAATCGAAGCGGCAGCTGCGTGAGCTGGCCTCCTATCAGGAGCACCTCAAGGAAGAAGAGCGAAAGCGCATCGCCCGCGACATCCACGACGAGCTGGGACAGAGCCTGCTGGCGTTGCGCATCGATGTCTCCATGCTGCAGGCGCGCACCGGTGCCATGCACCCCAGGCTCAACGAAAAGGCCAGCGATGCACTGCATCACCTCGATACAGCCATCCGCAGTGTGCGCAGTATCATCAATGATCTTCGGCCACCCGTACTCGACCTGGGATTGCAGGCCGCGATCGAGTGGCAACTTGAAGAGTTCCGCCAGCGCAGCGGGATCGAATGCACGATGTCGGCCAAAGACGAAAATTTCCGCTGCGACCTGAATGAAAAATCCGCCACGACGCTGTTTCGCATCGTGCAGGAATCACTGTCGAATATTGCCCGGCACGCGCAAGCGACACAGGTGCACATCGAACTCTCCAGGGAGGGTCGCCGGCTTTACCTGCAGATCAAGGACAACGGCGTAGGCATGACGGATCGCAAAAAACTGAACTCGTTCGGGCTGGTGGGCATGAAGGAGCGCATCAGCATGCTGGGTGGGGATTTCACGATCGACAGCGCACCGGACAAAGGCACGAAATTGAGCATATCGCTGCCCGTCGACTGAGCTGGATGGCGTTCGGGGCTTTGCAGTCAAAGCGCCTGATTCTACGGGAGCCCTTGTACACACCGCTTAATCGCCCTGCCTGCCTGCCCATAGCGTTCGTGGGACACATACAGCCCCGTCCAGTAACAATCGGGCCGTTCTCATCAGGCCGCAACTCGTTAAACGATCATGTTCGAAGCGCAGCTCTACGGTGAACTCTCCCGTGGGGTGTTCAACCGAGAGTTGCCTGATGTCGCCCCCACCGACACACGCCACGCCTGCCGCCACGCTGCCCTCGATCAAGCAGGCAACCGCCACGCTCACCGCACCGAACACGCCGATGCTGGTGTGGCAGCGATGGGGGATGAAGGTCCGGGTGCTCAGTGCTCCACCCGCTTGCGCGGGTGCAATCAGGCACATCTTGGGCACATTGCGTTGGCTGACATCCCCAAGGTTCATGGGTGGGCCGGCCTGCAATCGGATCGATTCGAGTCTGGCCTTGATTGCGCTGTCGGCATCCAGTTGTTCAGGGCGTTCATGACCGCTGAGGCCGAGGTCTTCTGCGCGGATCAACACCACCGGCATACCGTTGTCGACACAGGTGACTTCAACGCCGTCGAACAAATCGACCACGTTGCCTGTCGGCAGCAACGCACCACAACTGGAACCGGCGATGTCCTTGAACTCAACGATCAACGGCGCAGCGCAGCCCGGCACCCCGTCAATGCGTGCTTCGCCGGAGTAGCGCACGGTGCCGTTCGGTGTGGGCACATGAGCAATCGCGATCTGCCCGGTGTTCTCCATGAAAATGCGCACCGGAGTTACATCCCCCGTCGCGGCCACCAGTGCGCGCTCAATGGCGAAGGGTCCGACACCGGCAAGAATGTTGCCGCAGTTCTGGCCATAATCGACCCGCGGTTCATCGACCAGTACCTGTGCGAACAGGTAGTCCACGTCGGCGTCGGCGCGCGCGGAAGGCTTGATGATCGCCACCTTGCTGGTCAGCGAGTCGCCGCCACCGATGCCATCGATTTGCCGCGCATCCGGCGAGCCCATGACCGCCAGCAATACGCGGTCTCGAAGCGCTTGCTCGTCGGGCAAATCGCAGGCCAGGAAGTAGACGCCTTTCGACGTCCCGCCGCGCATCAAGAGGCAAGGAATACGTGTCTGGTCCATGTTCAATCTCCGAGGTCATCGAGGCTGTCGACATAGCGCAGGCCCTTTTCCGCGAGCCGTTGGCGCATGTTGTAGATGTCCAGCCCCAACTCGCCCCTGGCCAGGCGCAAGGCCTTCTGCTCCTCCAGGTCGGCGCGGGCACGACTGGCTTCGACAACCTGCGCGACCTCGCCCCGACGCACGATGACCACGCCATCGTCATCGGCGACCACCACGTCGCCCGGGTTGATCAATTGACCGCCGCACACCAGCGGCAGGTTGACCGAACCGAGGGTCTCCTTGATGGTGCCCTGGGCACTGATGGCACGGGACCAGACCGGGAAGCCCATCTCGCGCAAGGTATGGGTGTCACGCACCCCGGCATCGATCACCAGGGCACGCACGCCGTGGGCCTTGAGCGAAGTGGCAAGCAGGTCCCCAAAGTAGCCGTCGGTGCACGGCGAGCTGGGGGCAACCAGCAGAATATCCCCGGGGCGGCACTGCTCCACCGCCACATGGAACATCCAGTTATCGCCCGGTGCAACCAGCACCGTGACGGCCGAGCCGCTGACGACCGTCCCTCGTTGAATCGGGGTAATCGAAGACGCCAGCAGGCCTTTTCGCCCCTGGGACTCGTGGATGGTCGCGACGCCGAAGCGCCCCAGTTCATCGACCAGGGCCTGCTCGGCCCTGGGGATGTTGCGCACGACAACACCGGTTTTCCCGATCAGTTCGCTCATGCCAGATTCTCCGTCACGCGGGGGAAGAGGCTCTGGTAGCCCTCGCCATAAACGATGTCGCGGCTGGAGGTGATGCCAACGTTGCGCTTGGCCTGAACACCGCGTTGCAGGGCGACGCGAGTGTAGTACTCCCAGAGGTGTTCCTGACCGGCCATGCACTGGATGGCGGCGTACTTCTTGTCCCAGACCGAAGTGATGTCCAGCAACACATCGGGGCGCCATTCGCATTGCTCGGGCTGGTGCGGCTCGAAGCTGTAGACCGGTGGCGCACCGACAATTTTCTCCCCCGGCCTGTAGCCTTCGGCCTGGGCGATGATGCGGGCCTCTTGCGTCAGGTTCATGGCCAGCGGGTGATCGTAGTTGTAAGGGTCTTTCACCGAATGGCTGAGGACGAACTCGGGCTGGACGCGACGAAACACATCCGCCAGGCGAAACAGGGTGTCCTTGTCGGCGCGCATCGGGTAATCGCCGATGTCGAAGAACTCAACGCTGGCCCCCAGGATGTCGGCCGCAGCCTGGGCCTCTTCACGCCGTGCGGTTTTGACTTTCTCTTCGCTCATCTGGCCCTTGCGCCACAGCTTGGCGGACTCACCGCGCTCGCCGAAGGACAGGCAGACGATGTGCACGGCATAGCCCTGTTGCGCATGCAGCGCGATGGCACCGCCCGCGCGCCAGACGAAATCGGCAGAATGGGCGCTGACGACCAGCGCGTTTTTCGGTGAATCGATCATTGCGGATACTCCTCCTGCGTTTGCAACGAGCATCGCATCGCGACCCGCCACAGGAGTAATGCGTTGAAGTGTTGCAGGTATGCGTTTTTTTTATTGCCACTCGATCAAGGCAGCGGCATAGTCCAACCGGAATGACCCTTTGCAGAGCCCACGCACCATGGAAGCCACAGAACTGCCCAGCCTGATGCACGTCCGCGCCTTCGTCCGGGTGGCCGATCACGGGAGTGTTTCCAGGGCCTCTGTGGCGCTGTTTCGCGCTCAGTCAGTAGTGACCCGGTCGATTTCCGAGCTGGAGGCGCGGCTCGACGTGCCACTGTTCGAACGCCACGCCAACGGTATGCGCCTGACCGATTTTGGTGAGCGCTTGCTGCCGCGGGCACGTCGTGTGCTGGCGGAGCTGGACAGCGTGCCGAGGTTGCTGGGTGGCGGGGACAAACGAGCGGTCGAGCCGCTGTACCTGTTCCAGGCCCGGCGCCTGCAAGTGTTCGTCAAACTCTGCGAAACCCGGCACATGCAGACCGTTGCCAGCCTGCTTGGCCTGAGTCAGCCGGCCATCAGCTCGACCATCAAGGTGATGGAAAGCGGTTGCGGCCAACCGCTGTTCGAGCGCACGCCTCGCGGCTTGCAACCCACCCGCGCCAGCCACGAAATCCTCTTTGCGATCCGCCGGGCGCTGAACGAATTGCGCCACATCGAGACCGATATCACCGCTCTGCACGGCACCTTGCAAGGCGTGGTGCATGTCGGCGCCCTGCCCTTGGGCCGCACCCGGATATTGCCCGAAGCCATGGTACGCATGATGGCCGAACACCCGGGCATCCAGGTGATCACCAACGAAAGTCCGTTTGATCTGCTGGCCACAGAGCTGCGTGCCGGTGACGTCGATTTCGTCTTTGGTGCACTGCGCCCGGAGGCCTACGCCAGCGACCTGGTGGGCGAAGCACTGCTCACGGAAGACATGGTGGTATTGGCGCGGCACGGTCACCCGCTCTGTTCGACAGCCGTGGCGCACGATGAACTGGGCGCCGCCCGATGGGTGCTGCCTCGCGCCGGCTCGCCGGCCCGACAAATGCTCGATGAGTGTTTCGCCCGGTTCGGCATTGCGCCGCCCCGGCCTGTTGTAGAAAGCGGCGACATGGCGATCATTCGCGGCCTGTTGTTGCGTTCGGACATGCTCGCCGCCGTGTCCGCCCATCAACTGGAACAGGAGATCGCCTCGGGCGAGTTGTGCATCCTGCCCCTGCAACTGAACCAGACCACCCGGGCTATCGGTCTGACTTATCGCAATGGCTGCCTGCACTCCCCGGTGGCCCAGGCCCTAATGGACATGATTCGCCGGGTGATCCGCGAGCAGGCAGCGCAGGAATAAGGTAACGGCTTAAAAAAAGATCGCAGCCTGCGGCAGCTCCTACAGGGATATGTGAATATTGGTAGGAGCTGCCGATGGCTGCGATCTTTTGATTTTACAGCAGGCTGATCGGATAGCTGACGATCACCCGGTTCTCATCGAACTCATTGGTGCTGAAGCTCTTGCGAATACTCGAGTTGCGCCATTTGACGTTGAGGCTTTTAAGCGGACCGCTCTGCACCGTGTAGGCCAGTTCTGACTCACGCCCCCACTCCTTGCCGTCGGTGATCGCGCCGGTGTGCACGTTATCGCCGCTGATGTAGCGGTTCATCAGGGTCAGGCCGGGGACGCCGAGGGCGACAAAGTTGTAGTCGTGACGCACCTGCCAGGATTTTTCCCGGGCGTTGTCGTAGCTGCTGTTGTAGCTGTCGTTGGCCAGTGTGCCGCCGCTGGTGCCATTGACCCGCATCCAGGCATCATCACCCGTGAGTTTTTGCAGGCCGACGTAGAACGTGCTGCCGCCATGCCGGGCCGATAGCAGCGCCGAGACGGTACGGTTGTCCAGGTCGCCGGCACGGGCACTGCCATCTTCACTGCCCCAGAAGTAGCCGAGGTTGGCGCCCAGCGTCCAGTCACCCATGGGCTGACTGTGGACCAGTTGCAGGTATTGCTGCTGATAGATGTCCTTGAGCTCGGCGTTCCACAGCCCGATCATCGTGCGTTTGTCGTTGAAGCTATATTCGCCGCCGACGAAGTTGAAGCGATCAGAGGTGAACGCGGTTTTGCCCTGCATGAACATGTCTTCCATGCTCGCATCGTTGCGTGGACTGTTCTGCCGGAACTGTCCGCCGTACAGGGTCAGGCCGTCGATATCCTGCGAAGTGACCTGGCCACCACGAAAGGTTTGCGGCAACGAACGACCGTCGTCGGAACGCAGGATCGGCAACACCGGCATCCACTCCCCGACCTTCAGTTCGGTCTTGCTCACTTTCATTTTCCCGGCCACCGCAAGGCGACCGAAATCATCGGCGGGACGCCCATCGCCATGGATCGGCAACAGCTGAGTGCCGCCGGTACCCTTGCCGCCATCGAGCTTGACCGAGTAGAGCCCCAGCGCATCCACCCCGAAGCCCACCGGGCCTTGGGTAAAGCCGGAGCGGACGTCGAGAATGAAATTCTGGGTCCACTCTTCGGCCTTGCCTTGCGGGTAGGCCGGGTTGGTGAAGTTGCGGTTGATGTAGAAGTTGCGCAGGTTCAGGTTGGCGCTGGCATCTTCGACGAAGCCTGCAGCGGACGCTTGCAGCGGGAGTCCACAGACAACAGCCAGGGAACAGACGAATCGGTGATCAACGGTGATTTTCATTGTTATTGTTTTCCGATTTTCGGGTAATGAAATGCCCTGCGCCCGCCATAACCGGGCACAGCAGGATCAAGAAGAAAAAGAATGGATAGCGGCCCGGGACGAGCCGCTGCACTAACCGCTAGAAATCAGCGTGGGCCTTTGCCCGCCACCGAGTAGAGCACCTGCTGGTTCCGGGTTTTCATGAAGGCTTCCAGGCTCTGTCCACGCATGGCGGCATAGACCTGCAAGTTGGGAATCCCGAGTACCGCCGCGAGTTTCTCCAGCACGAAGAAGATTGCCCCGTACTGGATCAGCCCGCGCCAGTCACGGCGGCGCAACAGATCCCGCTCTTCGTCGCTCAGGCCCCCTTCGTCGAACAACGCTTCCGGCGCCTCGAGAAAACGCTGGCGCCATTGCGGCTCGATCATGCGATGCAGGAACTTGTTCAGGCGATACCCCTTGGCGCTGCGCTCCAGGGTGAATGGATAGGTGCCCTCGAGTTTTTCGATGCCGGCCAACTGGTGCTGCATATGCTGCAGGTGGCGTGCATTGACCTCGGCAGGCACCGCACGGTCCTGGTTTTCCAGCAACAGGGTCGCAATACCGGTCATGGATGGCAGGTAATAGTCCTGATGCAGATTTTTCACCGTGGCCGACAATGCACCACGCATGATCAGCCAGGTGATCACCTCCGAGCCTTCCATCCCGCCCAGAGTGGCATATTCGGCGTGGGTCATCTCGGTCAGGCGCTGCGGGTCGTTGACCAGCAAATCGATGAACTGCTCATCCCACTGCGGGTTGTTGAAACCGCAACGCTCGCCATGCACCTGATGGGACACGCCGCCGGTTGCGACAATGGCTACCTTCAGGTCTTCGGGATAGCTTTCAATCGCCCGACGCAGGGCCTGGCCCAACTTGTAGCAGCGCAATGCACTGGGGATCGGGAACTGCAACACCCCCACCTGCAGCGGCACGATTTGCACCGGCCACGCCGGATCACAGGGCAACAGCGCCGACATCGGCGAGAAGAACCCATGGTCCAGCGGCTTGTCGCGGAAGAAGCTCATGTCGAACTCATCGGCCATCAGGCTTTGCCCAATGTGCCGCGACAGCGCCGCATGCCCGCCCACTGCGGGCAGCGAGCGCGGATTGCCGCCTTCGTCGGCGACCTCGTAACGCTCATCGACACCGAGGGAGAACGCGCCATAGTGGTCGAAGAAGAACGACGTCACATGGTCGTTGAAGATGTAGAACAGCACGTCCGGCTGTTGCTCCTTCAACCACACTTTGATCGGTTCGAAGCCTGCGAAAATCGGCGCCCAGGCCGCTTCATTCTGTTTATCGTGATCGACAGCGAAGCCGATGGTAGGTGTATGGGAGACAGCGAGGCCACCGATGATGCGTGCCATGATGAGTTCCTGTGTTCGAAAAAGTTTATTGCGCCAGCAGCGCCCGGCTGACCCGGCGCCGTGCAAGACCGTTGGCCAGGATCGCCAGGGCGGCGATGAAGGCCGGCACGCTCAACAGTGCGAACAGCAACGGCAGGCCCAACCCGAGACTGAGCACCGCACCACCGATGAGAGAGCCAAAGATACCGCCGAAACGACCGATGCCGAGCATCCAGCTCACGCCTGTGGCACGGAAATCCGTCGGGTAGTAACCCGGGGCAAACGCGTTGAGGCCCGTCTGCGCGCCGCTCATGCAGAAACCGGCGGCAATCACGCCAAGCGCCAGCAGGCTCGACTCCAGGCTGAAGGCCCCCAGCAGCAGGATAAACACACCACCTAGTGCATAGGAGGTGGCGATCACGCCGTTCGGATTGCGTCGGTCCATGATCCAGCCCACCACGATCGCCCCGACCGTACCGCCGATCTGGAACAGGCCGGTGATGGTGGCAGCGCGCTCGATGGACAGACCGCCTTCGCGCAACAGGGTCGGCATCCAGCCCATGGTCAGGTAGATCACCAGCAGGCCCATGAAATAGGTCAACCACAGCGCCAGGGTGCCGGCCCGATAACGTTCGGTGAACAGCATGCGCACCGGCGCCTTGTGCTGGGCCTGGGGTTCGGCGAGGGTGAAATTCGTGGTTGGCGAAAATTTGCCCCCAAGCTTGTTCAGTACTTTGGCGATCTGGGCAGCCGGCGCATTGCGCGCTGCCAGGAATCGCGCGGACTCGGGCAGCAACAGCCAGAGGAAAGGCAGCAGCACCATTGGCAGAATGCCACCGGCGAGCAACACCGATTTCCAGCCGTACAGGGGAATCAGCCAGGCTGCCAACAAGCCACCCAGCCCCGACCCCATGTTGAACCCGGTAAACATGATGGTGATGAACAGCGAACGATTGCGCTCCGGCAGGTATTCGGCAAGCAGCGTGGTGGTGTTGGGCATCGCGGCGCCCAGGGCCACACCGGTCAATAGCCGCAAGGCCGCCAGCTCATAGGGGTTATGCGCAAACGCACACGCCAGGCTCAGTACACTGAACCCTGTCACCGCCAACAGCAGCACTTTCTTGCGCCCCACACGATCAGCGTAAGGGCCGGCGGTCAGGGCGCCGATGGCGAGCCCGATCATCCCGGCACTCATGACCGGGCCAAATGCCGCTTTGGACAACCCCCACTCCTGAATCAGTGAAGGCGCAATAAAACCCATGACCGCCACATCCAGCCCATCGAATAGAACAATGAAGAAGCACAGGCTCATGATGAGCCACTGGTACCCGGCAACCGGTCGGTTGTCGATCCACGCCTTGATGTCGACCGCTTCGTGACTCATGTTTTCACCTTCTTATTTTTGTAGAGATAGCGAACGGCCTGGAGATCGCTGCAGGCCAGAGGCTGCCCGACAGCCGAACGCTGGGCGTGACTTTAAAGCCGCAGTCGTCTGCGCCGCCTCTGGGAAATCCTTAAACGGGTATCTGTTTTTCTTATCGGAGGATTTGCAGCGCCCAGGAGCCCAGTCACATGGAAATGCCCATAACAAAAACCGATACCTGCTTAACGACTTCACAGAGGACGCTTGGGAAGCGCTTGTTCTAAGGTCGACGCAACTGCCTTGACGGCGGTTGCAGTGATGGACGCTCTGTAGCTGCACACACTAAAAACAAGGGTTTGAACATGACCACACATCTCGATGACACGGGCTTGTCCCGCCGCTCGCTGCTCAAGAAAAGCTCCGTCGTGCTCAGCGCCAGCGCCGCGCTTGGCATGCCGGTCCTGAGCCAGGCCTCCCGCAACAGCACCATGCAGCGCGCAGTCAATGAAGGCACCGATCAATCGCCAGGTACGGTTATGGACTCCCAACTACTCAGTCTGCTGTCGCAACCCAAGATCGATTGCCACCATCATGTGATCGACCCTGTCCAATACCCTTATCCGGCTGACTCTACCTACCAGCCGGCAGGCCCTGAGATCGGCCCCGCGGCGTATTACGAACAGGTCATGCAGGCCTATGGGATACGCCATTCAGTGATCGTGCAGCCGACCTCTGCCTATGGCTACGACAACCGTTGTCTCCTGGACACGCTGGCTCGCAACAAGGGCCGTCATAAAGGTGTGGTCGTGGTGCCGAACGACATCTCCAGCGAGACGCTCGCGCAGTACAAGGCGCAGGGTGTCGTCGGTGTGGCGCTCAATGCTGCGCTGCTGGGTCCTGAGCGCTTTCTGAAGATCGACACCCTGATGGGACGCCTGGCCGATCTGGACCTGTATGCCCAGATCCAGGTCAAGGACGATCAGTTGCTTGCGCTGTTGCCGCTGCTGCAGCGCACGCGATCCCGGCTGCTGATCGACCACTCCGGCCGACCCGATGCCAGCGCCGGCTTGCAGCAGCCGGCTTTCCAGGCATTGCTGTCGCTGGCCGGCAACGGACGGACCTTCGTCAAACTCTCCGGGCTGTCGCAATACTCCAGGGAGAGTTACCCCTTTGCCGATGCCAAGCCATACCAACTGGCACTGCTGCAGGCGTTCACTGCCGAAAACTGTATGTGGGGCACGGATTGGCCGTTCTTGCGCGCACACCAAAACATGGAGTTGGGCACCGTCCTGACAAACTTCGGCGAGATGTTCCCGAATGCAAGCGACCGCCACCAGATACTGTGGGAGACCCCAAAACGCCTGTTCGGCTTTAGTGCCTGACCCGCAAGGTCTCGGATAAATCAGACTGATGCCGCAATAGCCCGCAGCGCATGGACGAGGCGGCTGATCCAGCCATCCACGAAACCTAAGTATGGTTGCGCGATACCCATGGACGATGGTGCGGGCTATTGCCTGGGAATAGGGTTTGCGGACCGGTACTTCGGCCTCAATGCGAAAAGCCTTGCGCACTTCGCGAGACCGGCCGTACCGGTCCTCATTCGCCGCAACAGCGGTACCCAGACGAGAGCATTCACCATGACCGACGAAACCAAAGGAACCACCCGCCGCGCCCTGATGAACGCCGGCGTGGCGGCTGCCGCGCTGGCAGTGGCCGTGCCTGCCCTGGCGGGTCAATCGAGCACAGTCCAAACGCCATCGAGTGGCGGTTCACGCCGCCGGGATCAGGGCTCGGGATACTTCACGCTCAAGGACGGCACACGTCTTTTCTACAAGGACTGGGGCACCGGCCAACCCATCGTGTTCCATCACGGCTGGCCGCTGTCCGGCGACGACTGGGATAACCAGATGCTGTTCTTCCTCGGCAAGGGCTATCGAGTGATCGCCCACGACCGACGTGGTCATGGCCGCTCCAGCCAGTCCGCCGTGGGCAATGATATGGACACCTATGCCGCCGATTTTGCGGAACTGGCAACCCACCTCGACCTCAAGGGCGCCGTGCACATCGGCCACTCCACCGGTGGCGGCGAAGCGGCCCGCTACGTCGCGCGCCATGGCGGCGGTGGTCGTGTCGCCAAGGCGGTACTGATCGGTGCCGTGCCGCCCATCATGCTGCGCACGGACAAGAACCCGGGCGGCCTGCCGCTGAAAGTGTTCGACGGCTTCCGCGAGGCGCTTGCGGCGAGCCGCGCGAAGTTCTACCGGGACGTGGCCGCCGGCCCCTTCTACGGCTTCAACCGGCCGGATGCCAAGGTATCCGAAGCGGTGATCGACAACTGGTGGCGCCAGGGCATGGATGGCGGCGCCAAGGCGCAATACGACTGCATCAAGGCCTTTTCGGAAACCGACTTCACCGAGGATCTGAAGATGATTGAGGTGCCAACCCTGGTCCTGCATGGTGAAGACGATCAGATCGTCCCCATCGACGACTCGGCGCGGCTGACCATCAAGCTGCTCAAGCACGGAACGCTGAAAACCTACCCGGGCCTGCCCCATGGCATGTGCACCACCCATGCCGACATCATCAATGCGGACCTGCTGGCGTTCATCCAGGGCTGATGGATCGACCGTGGTAACGCAGAGCAGTTGCAGGCGAAAAGATCCGGAGGCTGCTGCTCCGGACCTTTTCCCCCGAATCGCTTCACTCAAGCTCAAGCGCCGCGCCCGTTGCGGGATGCGCCGGCAGTGTGAACTGCACCAGCGCACCTCGCGGCAGGTTCGCGTTGGCCCACAGGCGACCGCCATGGGTATCGATGATCGAGCGGCAGATCGACAAGCCCATGCCCAGGCCGGTGGCCTTGGTGGTGTAGAACGGCGCGAAGACCCGCTCGGCGCTTTCTGCGGCGAACCCTGGCCCGCTGTCGCCGACCGTCACCCGCATCCCGTCCGGCTCGTGCCCGGTGCTGATGAGCAGGTGACGCTCCCCATCGGGCACGCCGCCCATGGCCTCGAGGGCGTTGATGATCAGGTTGAGCAGCACCTGCTGCAGCTCCACCCGGTCTGCATTCACCTGCGGCAAACCGTCGGCGAGCCGAGTACGCACCACAGCGCCATGCTTGACGGCTTCGCCGCGGGTGAACTCGACCATCTCGCGCACCGCCGCGTTGACGTCCACCGGCTGCTTCTGCGGTGGCGTCTTGCGGATCAGCTCACGAATGCGCCCCAGCACATCCGCTGCACGATTGGCATCCTTGATGATGCGCCCCAGCCCCTGGCTCACCTCGCCCAGTTCCGGCGGTTGCGCGTCCAGCCAGCGCAAGGCCGCGTTGGCATTGGTCACCGTGGCGGCGATCGGCTGGTTCACTTCGTGGGCGATGGACGCCGCCAGTTGCCCCATGGTGGCTACACGGTTGGCATGAGCCAGTTCCGTCTGCACCTCGCGGTAGCGCCGCTCGCCATCGCGGACCTGCTCCTCGGCCTGTTTGCGTTCGGTGAGGTCGAGCACGAAGGCCACCCCTTCCTGCACGCTGGCCTCGAAGGCAGCCAAACCGACGATCACCGGCAGGCGACAGCCGTCCTTGCGGATGTACTCCTTTTCGAAGGGTCGTGCACGGCCGGTGCGCACGGCCGTGGCGAGGGCCTCTTCACTTTCCGCGCGCCGCTCCGGCGGGGTCATGTCGTGCCAGCGTACACGCCCGGAAACCAGGTCGTCGCGCTCGTAGCCAACCATGCGCAGGAAGGCATCGTTGGCCTCGATGATCTCGCCATTGGTACTCCAGACGATAATGCCGATGATATTGGCGTCCACCAGTCGGCGGATCTTCGCCTCGCGTTCGGCCACATCGCGGTACAGGCGCGCGTTCTCCAGCGAGATCGCCGCCTGCGACGCCAGCAGCCGCAAAACGGCGATTCGCGCCGGACTGAACGCGCCGGCCACGAGGTTGTTCTCCAGGTAGAGCGCGCCGGTGAGCTTGGCCTGATTCATCAGCGGCAGGCACAGGATCGACCGCGCCCCGCGCTGGTGGATGTAGGGGTCGGCGGCGAACGCGGGGTCGGTCGAGGCATCCTCCAGGCACAGGTTCTCCCCGGTTCGCAGCACCTGGTAGAGCACCGACTCCGCGAGCGCGGCCGCGCTTACCGGCCCATCGCGCAGCTGTGTGGTGCCATTACCAGTGTCGGCTTCGGCCGCGATGCGCGGTTCGCCGGCCTCGGCGAGAATGAGCAAGCCACGCTCCGCGCCGGCCTGCTCGATGGCCGTGCGCATGACCATGTCGATCAACTTTTCGAGGACGATCTCTCCCGAGGCCGCCTGGGAAACCTTGAGCACCGTGGCCAGGTCCAGGTGTTCCACCGGAGTAGCGATGGTAGTGGTCGGGCCGGGGGCCGGCTCCTCGTTGCGCAAGTGCCGGTGGCGTCCCTCCAACTGCCGGACCTTGCCGTCGGCGCCCCAGCGCAGGTAGCCATAGCGAGCATCCTGCAGGTACAGCCGGGCGATCTTGCCGAGGCCGCGCGCGCCGTAGAAGCGCGCCGCGAGCTCGTTGGCCAGCGCTTCCAGATGGACGAAGCCGCTATCCTGCGCCAACTGAATGGACTGCTCATAAAGCATTTGCGCCTCGATCAGACGCCCCTCGATGCGTGCGATTTCGGCGCCCACCAGTGCAACCCGGCAAGCGAAGGTTTCCGCGCACTGCTGCGCCCAGACTTGCAGCAGGCTATGGTGCTCCGCCAACGCCTGCAGTTGCGCAGCCGGCTCCCCGGAGGAGTCGGGATCAAAACGGGCGGCCAGGGTCAGTGCCGCGTAGAAGTGGTACTCGGCTTCCTCGAAGAATGACGAAGCGATCCACATCAGCGCCTTGGCCTGCGCCGCGCAGTCTGCCGCCACCGCGTAGTCACCGGCCAGGTAGCGTGCCTGCAGTTTGCGCACCCAGTACTTGCACGCTGCCAGCGCCAGGTCCGGCGTGCTGCCCAGGTGCGCCTCGAAACGCGCTTCATCGAACTGGCCATCGTCGAAGCAGCCAAACACCGGAGTCTGTCCCCGCAGCATGCGGATCAACGCCAGCTGGGTGCTGATGAAGTCGATGACCAGACCGAAGTGCACCTTCTGCGCGTAGGCCAGGCCGTGCTCGGCTTCGCCCTGTACTTCCTGCAGCGGTTCGCCGATGAACAGGAGGTCGGAGATCAGGCCATTGCCGGCATAGGCGCCATAAGGCAGGTCGCCGACCCGATTGGCCGCGACGAAGGCGCGATGCAGCAATTCCCGGCACTCGCGCACCGGTCTCATCCAGCGCGCAACGAACATCGAGAAACACAGGTAGGTGCTCGCCTCAAATCGTGTCAGGCCACGCCGGTCGACCAATTCGCAGCCCAGACGGCCGAATCGGTAGCCCGCCTGATAGTCGCCGAAGCGCCGACCGGCCACCCGCCCGACGTTGGCATAAAGCACGCAGGAAGCGTCGCAGTTGCCGCGCTCCAGACTCAGGCTGACCGCCTTGCAAATGGTCAGGCAGGCCAGGTTGGCGTCGGTCTGCAGAGCCGGTGCAAAAAGCTTGCTCAAGGCGTCGAGGGTGACCAGCGAGGCCGCGTCCTCCATCAGCGGCAGATCGATGAGCTGCTCGATGCTGCGCTCGCCCAGCTGTATCCAGATCTGCTCGTACTCGCGGCGCACCTCCTCGTCGTCCGGATGGAATGACCAATCGATACCGACCTGGCGCAAATACGCCAGGCACACCCCTACCGCACGGTCACTGCGATCGAGCAGCAGGCAGACGTCCATTTGCAGGCAGGCCACCGCCGCGCGATGTACCGTGGTCGTAGCGCGCTCCGCCAACGCGGTGAGGCGCTCGTCGGCCAGCGCCAGTTGACCGGTCAGGAACTCGCACTCCGCGCGATTGAGCTCCAGGGCGAAGCGCAGTTCGTGGCGGCGCTCCCAGCCATCCTCGTCGAGCAACTCAGCGCCGGCTCCCAGATATGCCAGCGCCGAGGCATAGGCAGTGGAAGCCTTGGCGCGCTGACCGGCCAGCAGGTTGAACTCGGCCAGTTGCTCACGCTCACCGCGCGCGTTCATCAGACTGGCGCCACGGTTCAGTTGGCCGACGATCTCGAAGATGGCTTCCTTGCGCCGTTCCGTTGGCGTCTGCGCGGCCAGGATCCGGCCGATCCGCAAGTGCGCCTCAGCCCGGGAAGTGTCAGCGATCAGCGAATAGGCGGCTTCATGGATTCGGTCGTGGACGAACGCACAGGCACCCTCCAGTTGCACGACCAACTCCTGGCGCACCGCCGCCCACAGCACCGCATGGACCCGAACCGGCGTCAGGTCCAGCACGGTAGCCAGGGTGTCGATTTGCGCCACGCTGCCCAGGCACGCCAGCTGCTGAAGCGCCTGCCGGGTCTCCGCTGGCAAGCGCGCGAGCTTGCCGACCATGAGATCGACGACGTTGTCGGTGTACCCCTTGGCGTGTATGCGCTCCGGTTCCCAGCGCCACCGGCGCACCGTATGGTCGTAGCTCAGCAGCTCCTCCTCAGCCAGGGCCTGAAGAAACTGGATGACGAAGAACGGGTTGCCAGCAGTCTTGTCCTGCACCAGCCGGGCCAGGGCCACGATGCCGGGTGGAGGGCAACGCAGCGCCTCGGCGATCAGCTGTTCAATGTGCGCCCGGGCCAGCGGTAGCAACCTGATCTCATCGACGCGCACGCCGGCATGGCGAATGGACTGGAGCTTGCGGGTCAGCGGATGGCTGGCATCCACCTCGTTGTCCCGGTAAGCGCCCACCAGCATCAGGTGGCGCAGTTCCGAATGGGTCAGCAGGTCTTCGAGCAGGTCGAGGGTCGCCGCGTCCAGCCATTGCAGGTCATCGAGGAACAGCGCCAGGGGGTGATCCGCGCGAGCGAAAACACCGATGAATCGGCGAAACACCAGCATGAAACGCCGCTGCGCCTGTTGCGGTTCCAACTCCGGCACCGGCGCCGGCTCGCCGATGATCAGCTTCAGCTCCGGAATCAGGTCGGTCATCAGCCGGGCGTTGGGGTCCAGCGCTTCCAGCAACGTGCTGCGCCAGTCAGCCAGCACCTCGTCGCTCTTGCCCAGCAGCGTGCGGACCAGGCCCTGGAAGGCCTGCACCAGGGTCGAGTAGGGGATGTCGCGTTTGTACTGGTCGAACTTGCCGGACGCGAACAGCCCGCGTGGCGGCACCAGTACCTTGTGCAGTTCGTTGACCACCGAGGACTTGCCGATTCCGGAGTACCCGGACACCAACACCAACTCCGGAGCGCTGCTATTGACGATGCGCGAGAAGGCCTCGACCAGGATTTGCACCTCGCGCTCGCGACCGTAGAGTTTCTCGGGGACCAGCAACCTGTCGGTCGCGCCCTGCTCGTCCAGGGAAAATGCTTCGATGCGCCCATCGCGCTGCCACTCGTCCACGCACCGGCGAAGGTCGTGCTCGACCCCGGCGGCACTCTGGTAACGCTCTTCGGCAGTCTTGGCCAACAGTTTCATGACGACTTGCGACAGCATGAGCGGCACACCGGACACCCGCTCGCAGGGTGGCAGCGGCTTGCGCGCGATGTGACAGTGCACCCACTCCATCGGGTCATTGGCGCTGAACGGCAGGACGCCAGTGAGCATCTGGTAGAGCGTGATGCCAAAGGCGTAGAGATCGCTGCGCGAATCGATGGAGCGATTCATCCGCCCGGTCTGCTCGGGCGCCATATACGCCAGGGTGCCGGCGATGGTCTCCGGTGGCTCGGGTGCCTGTCGTTCGCGTGGCAACCGGGAAGTCAGGCCGAAACCGGTCAGCCGTGTCTGGCCGTCGCGACAATTGACCAGGATGTGGTTGGGCTTGAGATCCTTGTGCACCAGGCCACGCTGGTGCAAGTGGCGCAGCGCTTCGGCAATGCTGATGGCCAGGCGCAGACAGGGCTCTACCTCCAGAGGGCTCAGCAACAGGTGCGACAGTGGTTCGCCGCCAGGGTCGTCGAGCAGCAGGCGCGTCTGCCCGCCTTCGCGCGTCAGCGCCAGTGGCCGCAGGGCCCAGGTGCTGTCCAGGTCATCCTTGAGGCTGTACTCGTGAGCCAGTCGGTCGAGGGTCGCGGGCAGCGGTTGTTCAGCGGACGGCTGCACCCGCAACTCACTGTCACCGCCCTGCCCCAAGCGCTGAACGCGGGAGAACACCCGCTCGCCATCGTCCCACAAGATCTGCTGTCTGCTCGCCATCGGCACGGGCACCGTTCATGAAGTTTCTGGTGCCGCTCGGAAGGGTGGCCTGCGGCGTGTTTGGCTATTGGGCGCGCGCCCCGCTCAGGTTGCCCGGCGCGCAGGTTCGACGCCCAGCGTTTCGGCCATGCGCACGAGGTCGGCAACAGAACGCGCGCCCAGCTTCTTCATCACCTGGCCGCGGTGGACCTTCACGGTCACTTCGCTCAGGTTGAGCTCCGCCGCGATCTGCTTGTTCATCAACCCCGCCACCACGAAGCGCAAGACCTCGCGCTCTCTTTGAGTCAGCGCCTTGAAGGAGGTGTGCAGGGCCGCGCCTGACTGCTCGGCGAGCAGGCGTTCGCTGTCACGGGCCAGGGCACTGGCGACGGCGTCAAGCATGTCCTGATCACGGAACGGTTTGGCCAGGAAGTCCACCGCGCCGGCCTTCATGGCCTTGACCGTCATGGCGATGTCGCCATGGCCGGTCATGAACACGATGGGAATGCGAACGCCGCTCTTCTCCATCTGCTCCTGGAATGCCAGGCCGCTTTCGCCGCGCAGGCGCACATCGAGGATCAGGCAACCGGGCACGTCGCGTTTGGCAAAAGTGAGGAAATCCTGAGAGGATTCGAAGGTCTGGACCTGCAGACCGATCGAGCGCAACAACCCATCGAGCGCAAGACGCATGGACTCATCGTCATCGACCACATAGACCACCGGTTCCTTGGGACCCCGCGGGCTTTGCGGCGGGTTGGGATTCGACCACGAAGTCATCTTGCCTCCTTAGCGGGACCGCATCATGGGCGGTGTGCAGGTCAAAAAAGATAGTCCATGATGACACCCGCAGCAATTCGCCAGCCAAACGGTCATCCGCAACCGGGGCGGTGTTTTCGGGAGTCGGCGTCAACACGCGCACGGTGGCGCAATGACTTGAGCTGCGAGCAAAGCTACCACGCCGATGCAAGCCGGCGTTAGGCCAGAAACCCCTGAAAAACGGCCAGCCGCGTGTGCTTGAAAACTCCCCTTGCAGGCCCTGGCTCAGCCGCCATTCGAACAGGCAGGATTCCATGACGAACGCCCCCACCCTGCACCACTCGACACACCACCAGTCCTGGACGAGCCAGCGTGAAGTGGTGTTCGTCGCCTACCCGCAGATGGGCCTGCTCGATCTCAGTGGCGCACAGACAGTGTTCTGGGCAGCCAGCAAGGCGCTCTCCCAGCGCGGGTTGCCCGGCTACCGGCTGCGCACGGCGAGTCTCGATGGCGGCCTGGTGAACACCGTCGAGGGGCTGGCGGTGGACACCTGTGCGCTTGGCGAGCTCGATCTCGCAGCCATCGATACCCTCGTCGTTCCCGGTGCTCCCGATATCTGCCAGACCCTGGACAGCCACGTCGAGCTGGTGGCGTGGCTACATCGCGAAGCGCCCACCGCACGCCGCGTGGCCTCGGTCTGCAGCGGCGCCTTCCTGCTGGCCAAGGCCGGCCTGCTCGACGGCTGCCGCGCCGCCACCCATTGGGCCATGTGCGACGCGCTGCAACAGCGCTTCCCCGCCCTGGAGGTGGACGCCGACGCGATCTTCATCCAGCAGGGCGCGGTATGGACCTCGGCGGGCGTGACCGCCGGCATCGATCTGGCACTGGCCCTGGTGGAGGCGGACTGCGGCCGCGAGGTCAGCATGCAGGCGGCCCGCGAGCTGGTGGTCTACCTCAAGCGTCCGGGTGGACAGGCGCAATACAGCACACTGTTGCAGATGCAGGCGCAGGACAGTTCGGTATTCGACGAATTGCACCTGTGGCTGGCCGAGAACCTGGACGACCCGAAGCTGACCGTGGAGCGCCTGGCGAAACAGGCGAAGATGAGCCTGCGTAACTTCTCCCGGGTCTACAAGCGGCATACCGGGCGCCCGCCTGCCAAGGCCATCGAGCTGTTCCGCCTGGAGGCGGCGAAGCGTCTGTTGGAGACCTCGCCGCGCAACATCGAGCAGATCGCCCGCGCCTGCGGATTCGCCGACGAGGAAAGACTGCGCACCACCTTCCAGCGTCACCTGACGATTTCGCCGCGCGAGTACCGCAGCCGGTTTACCCGTGAAAGCTGAAGCCCCGCCCTCAGGCCACGGCCAGCACCACCGGGCGCTCCGGCTGCTGCGCCAGATAGCGCGCGAAGCAGGCGCGCAACCAGCGCTCGCGCGGGTCCGCATGGCTGGCGCCACGCCAGGCCATGGACAGGTCCGGGCTCGACAGGGGCAGCGGCGCGTAATCGACACGCAGCCCTTCCAGGCGGACCATCGCCTGGGCCACATAGTCAGGCACGATAGCCAGCAGGTCACTGCTGTCCAGCAGTGCGGGCAAAACGCTGAACTGGGGGACCGTCAGAACCACACGGCGCTGACGACCATGGCGAGCCAGGGCGCGGTCGACATCGTCGGTCACATGTCCCTGCGTGGAGACCACCACATGCGGGCGCCGGCAGAACTCCTCCAGCGTTACGGGCCCAACCGCCGAGTCGGCACGCAGCAACATCGACTGCATGGGTCGCAAACGGCGGCAACGGGAGCTCGCCGGCAGGTCCCCGGTCAGGCTAATGCCCACGGAGATGTCCCCGCTGACCAGCAACTGCGGCAACTGCCACTGATCCACCCGATGGACCACCAGCGTGACGTTGGGCGCCTCGATGCGCAGGTGTTTCATCAATCCTGGCAGCAGCGCGTACTCGACATCGTCGGAGAGCCCGACATGGAAAGATGCTTCGCTGGTGCCCGGATCAAACGCCTGGCTGCAACTCAGGGCAAGGGCAATACCTTCGAGCGCAGGTGCAAGTCGTGCGTGGATTTCCTCGGCTCGGGCCGTGGGCTCCATCACCCGCCCGGTGCGGATGAACAGCGGATCATCGAACATGGAACGAAGCCGCCCCAATGCGCTGCTGATGGTGGTCTGACCCAGGAACAGGCGTTCGCCCGCCCGGGTGACGTTGCGCTCACGCATCATGGTTTCGAAGACAACCAGCAAATTGATGTCGGCATGCCGCAGATCGTTTCTGTTCATTTGAACACCCGCCTGGTGAAGTTGGATTCGAACAGCGCCTCGTCGCAACCGAATATGTGTTCGGGGTCTGCGATGTGATTGCAGCGTATTCAGGCAAGCCGGGCGAGTCTTTAGTACATGAGGCCAATGAAAGCATCCCTTGTATGCTCGAACTTATACTTGCGTATTCTCCTCTCGAACTTTGCGCGACAGTTCTCCCGAGCACCCGACTTCCAGTCAGGATTTCCACACTCAAGTCTTGTTCATTTATACCTAGGTATACTTTTCCGACTCAGGCGACGGCGTATCTTGCAAGTACGGCAGGCGCCGCCACGAGTGCCCCACATGATGCAACAGACTGAAATCCGCAACAGGGCTGTCATTGCAGTCGTCGACGACGACGAATCCATTCGCACTGCCCTGGAAGGCCTTCTACGTGCCTCTGGCTACCAGGCGCGCACCTACGACGGGGCCCGCGAGTTCCTCGACTCCGACGGTCCGGCGAACGCCCACTGTCTGATCTCCGACATCCAGATGCCCGGCATGTGTGGCGTTGAGCTATATGAGGCATTGCGCGCCCGCGGCCTGCACATCCCGGTGATCTTCATCACCGCCTACCCGGGCGAGAATCCGCGCATCACTTCGGGCATGCCCGGGGTGATCGCCTGCCTGCCCAAACCGTTCGCAGCCGAACAGTTACTGGCTTGTGTCGAAGCCGCCTTGCGACAAGTGCACTGAATACCCTGGCCAGATTCCTGACCGATACCTTCGTATAACTTTCTTCAACGGATGCGTAATTCCCGCACACCGATGGAGAAGTGCACCCCGAAGTTCGCTCCCATAGCATGAATCCACAGCGGACGACTGGAAACAGAACAACACCGCTTGTCTTTCGTGGCAGCCATTCATTGTCACGTCGAGCTTGAGGCCACTGCTTCAAGTTTCATTCATTCGAGTCAGGAGCACATCATGAAACAGCAACTTCTGGTTATTGGCGCGGGGTTCGGCGGTCTGTGGAGTGCCTTGAGCGCCGCCCGCCTGCTGGACATGCATGACCGCCAGGATGTGGAGATCACCCTGCTGGCGCCGCAAGCCGAACTGCGCATTCGCCCGCGCTTCTATGAAGCCGATGTGCATAGCATGTTCGCCCCGCTGGATGCCCTGCTCGACGCGGTGAACGTGCGCTTCGTCAAAGGCACCGCTGAACGCATCGACGAGCAGACCCGCCGCGTCGGCTATCGCGACGAGGCCGGCCGCCCTGCCGAACTGCCCTACGACAGGCTGGTGCTGGCCTCCGGCAGTCGGTTGTCACGTCCCCCGGTGCCGGGCCTGAACGAGCACGCCTTCGACGTTGACCAGATCGAGTCTGCCGCTCGCCTGGAGCGTCATCTGATGTCGCTCGGCAATCAACCTGCCAGCCGCGCCCGCAACACGGTGGTGGTCGCCGGCGGCGGCTTCACCGGCATCGAGACAGCCACCGAAATGCCCGCCCGCCTGCGCGCCGTGCTGGGTGCCGACCAGGAGGTACGAGTGATTATCGTCGATCGCGGTGAGCGCATCGCCGCCGCCATGGGCGACGGCATTCGTCCTTCCATCGTCGAGGCCTCCGAAGCGCTGGGCATCGAGTGGATCACCGGCGCAACGGTCGCTTCGGTAGACGCCAACGGCGTAACCCTCGCCGACGGCCGACACATCGAGAGCCACACGGTGATCTGGACCGTTGGTTTCCGCGCAAGTCCCCTCACCGAACAGCTCACTGGCGAGCGCGATGGCCAGGGCCGTCTGCACGTTGACGGCCACCTGAAGGTCCGTGGCCAGGACAACGTGTTCGCCGCAGGCGACGTGGCCTACGCGGCCACCGACGATATCGGCAATTTCGCCGCGATGTCCTGCCAGCACGCGATCAGCCTGGGCCGCCACGCCGGCAACAACGCCGCCGCCGACCTGCTGGGCGTCCCCCCGACCCCCTACCGCCAGCCCAAGTACGTGACTTGCCTGGACCTGGGTGCCTGGGGCGCGGTGTACACCGAAGGTTGGGATCGTCAGCTGAAGCTGGTGAAGGAAGAAGCCAAGGAACTCAAGACGCAAATCAACACCCTGTGGATCTACCCCCCGGCCCCCGACCGGCGCACCGCCCTGGCCGCAGCCGACCCCCTGATCCCGGTGGCCTGAACACCTCGCGCCATTTTCCTGCCGTCGCGAGAGCGACATTCGCCTGATGCATTCGACCCAAGCAATAGGAGAACGACCATGACCATGCCACTGAAATCCTTCCCACGGCAGCAAGCGGATGCCGAGGAACTGGTGCCTTCGCGCTACGCACTGCGGCTCGGCGAGATTGATGTACTGGTGGTCAGCGATGGCGTGCTGCCGCTGCCGACCGAAACCATGTCCACCAACGCCGACCCGGCTGCCCGCGCGGCCTGGTTCAAGGACATGTACCTCGGACCGGACATGTTCGACTGGGCACTGAACGTGCTGGTGGTGCGCAGCGGCGAGCAGACCGTCCTGGTTGACGCCGGGTTGGGCGGCCAGTTCCCCGGTTTTCCACGAGCCGGGCAGTTCCCCAAGCGACTGGAGGCCGCCGGTATCGACCTCGCGTCCATCACCGACGTGGTGATCACCCACATGCACATGGACCATATCGGCGGGCTGCTCGTCGATGAGGTGAAGAACCGCCTGCGTCCCGACGTGCGCATCCACGTCACGGCCACCGAAGTCGACTTCTGGACAACCCCCGATTTCTCCCAGACCTCGATGCCCCAACCGGTGCCGGACGTCCTGCGCAGAACCGCCAACCAGTTCATGGAGCAGTACCACAGCAAGCTACAGATCTTCGAGGATGAGCATGAGGTGGCACCGGGCGTGGTCGCCAAACTCACCGGCGGCCACACGCCCGGGCACTGCGTGGTCTACGTGACCTCCGGCGGCGAGCGCCTGACCTTCGCCGGTGACGCCCTGTTCCCGGTGGCCTTCGATCATCCCGACTGGCACAACGGCTTCGAACACGATCCCGAGGAATCGGTTCGCGTTCGAGTCCGCCTGCTACAGGAAGCGGCGGCGAGCGGCGAGCTGTTCGTCGCCACCCACCTGCCCTTCCCCTCGGTCGGCCGAGTGGCGGTCGACGGTGACGCTTTCCGCTGGATTGCAGCCTTCTGGGATTATTGATCGACTGCTGGTATCAGGCCTGCGCCTGGCCTGCTCAGATTACGCAATTGGATCGACTGAGAGCGGGCGAAGGCCCCCGCTGCAACCCCATGTAGTCAGGGCCCGGCATCCGGGCCCTGAGGCTCAGGCCTGCTTCAAGGCGCCATCGAACGCTGGCGTCAAACCCGACAATTGCAGCTTGCGGACAAAATCGCCAAGACGCTGCTGCTTGTAGGCTTCCACGTCCATGTCACGGTAGTCGTAGAAACCCTGGCCATCTCGCAAGCCATTGCGACCGTTTTGCATGTTGTCGGCGATCACCTGTGGCGATTCGAAGCGCGGTGACAGCGCTCCACTCAGGTAGCGCGAGGCGTAGTACAAAATGTCGCCGCCGCCCCAGTCGATGAATTCAAGCAGGCCCAGCACCGAGAAGCGCAGCCCGAAGCCGACGCGCACTGCGGTGTCGATATCTTCTGCGCTGGCCACGCCCTCCTCCACCATCCGTGCGGCTTCGTTCATCACCAATGCCTGAATGCGCGGCACGATGTAGCCAGCCACCGGATTGCACACCACGGGCACCTTGCCGATCCGCTTGAGCAGTTGCAGCAGCCGCTCGACGACCTGAGGGCAGGTCGCTTCGCTGCGGCTGACTTCCACCAGCGGCATCAGGTATGCGGGATTGAGCCAGTGCGCGTTCACGAAGCGCGCAGGCGTGCTGACCATTTCGCTCAACTCGGTGACGAGAAACGTCGACGTCGTCGAGGCGATGATGGTCGACGCCGGGACATGCTCGCTGACCCAGGCGAAGGTCTCCTGCTTGACCGCGATGACCTCCGGCACCGCTTCGAACACCAGGTCGCACTGAGGCATTGTCGCCGCGGCCTGGGACCGGGATTGCACCGTCAGCCGGGCTATCGCGATGTCCGCCTGATCTCCCTCGAGCACACCAAGGCGTACCAGCATCTGCAATTCGCTGCGGATGTTGTTGCGCACACGCTCGAAGTAGCCGTGCCGTTCCTCCTCGGAGCGATCCTTGATGTCGATGAGGGTGACCGGCAAGCCCGCATGGATGAACGCCAGGGCAATGCCCTCACCCATACGGCCGGCGCCGACCACGCTGACCTGGGGCTGCGCGGCGTTCATCAGTTGTAGCCCTTGGTCAGCAGTTCGGTCATCTGCGCTCGACTCAGTTTGGCCAGACCGAGGTTTTCCAGGGTGCGGCCTTCGGCGTAGAGATCCCGTGCAGCGACGACCGAAGCAATGCTCAGCAGACCCTGCGCGACCGGAGTCGGAACACCGGCCCAGCGACCGACGGACACCAGGAAGGACAGGCCCAGGCGGGTGTCTTCGAGCATGTAGCGGTGCTTCTGCAGGTCGATGTCTTCGCGCCAGTCGCCGCTGTCGGTCAGCTTGCCGTGGGCACCGCGACCGTACATCCACTCATCGCCTTCGGTGGTGTTGTAGTGGTCGGCCAGAGGGAAGTGCGGCGCGCCGTAGGTCAGTGCTTCGCGCACGGCCATGCGCTCGGCATCGAGCTGGTTGGTCACGCGGCGGATCGACGGTTGGGTACCTTCGTTATGAATGTCCCAGGCCTCGAAATGCTCCAGGGGACCGGCGTTCATCATGATCAGCGGCGGATGGATGATCGGGCCTGCGTTCATCAACGCACCGCTCAGGGCGTCTTCAATCGGCTCGACGCTCGGATAGGCCTCGCGCAGTACCGCAAAAGCATGCTCGGACAGGTTGCTGGGGAATACGCCGGTTGGCAGGCGGGTGGCGTAACCGCTGATCACCAGGTCGCTGGCGCCATGCTTGCGTACCAGATACGGCAACGTACCGGTTTCAGCGAAGGCGACCTTGCTCCGGTTGCCCGCATCGGCCATGGCCTTGGCGAACACGAAGCTGCCGAAAGTGCCCGGCGGCAGGAACACCACCTGACCGTCGTGCAGGTGCGGCGCAACATGTCTGGCCAGGTCTTCGTGGGAGGTCGACGGCAGCGGGATGATCACCAGCTGCGCATCGCCCAGGGCTTCGGCCAGGTCGTCGGTGAACGACAGCTTGTCGCCCTGCTGGCCGACGGACAACTGGCGAGTGCCCTTGTAGTCCTTGATGGTCAGGCTGCCGATGGCCAGCAGCTCCTTGAGCGCGGTGGAGTCTCGACGCCACAGGCGGGTCGAGTGCCCCTTTTCAGCCATTTCGACAGCAGCGGCGTAACAGCCGTGACCACCACCCAGCACAGTAATATTCATGCAGATACTCCTTTTTGTCAGTGACTCG
This sequence comes from Pseudomonas sp. B1(2018), assembly GCF_003097365.1. Classification (NCBI taxonomy): domain Bacteria; kingdom Pseudomonadati; phylum Pseudomonadota; class Gammaproteobacteria; order Pseudomonadales; family Pseudomonadaceae; genus Pseudomonas; species Pseudomonas sp. B1(2018). Next base: position 12,651 of record NZ_PYUK01000028.1, on the reverse strand, counting down.
ATCCTATCGAGCCGCACCGTCGCGCACTTATCCGATTGCGCAGCCGACTGACGGATTGCGCAGGGGTCTCAATGCTTCTGCCGCCGCAGGGTGTCCGACGGCAGACAGCCATAGCGTTGCCGATAAGCGCTGGAGAAATGTCCGAAGCTGTTGATGCCGTGACGCAACAGGATATCGGTGACGGTTTCACCGGCCCTGCCCTGTTTGAGCGACTCGTGGATCACCGCCAGGCGACGGTCACGGATGTATTCGACCGGTGCCTGCTGAAGGAACTGGTTGAAACCGTTTTGCAGGGTGCGCACCGAGACGCCACACAGTTCGCTCAAGGTCGTCAGGCTGATCGGTTCGTCGAGGTGTTCCTCGATGTAGTCACGGGCCTTTTTCACGTGGTGCGGCAGCGGCGCGCGCGAGTCGATCAAAAGGTCCGCCGAGTAGTTGTGCGGCAGCTGTGTGAGCAGCAGTTGCATCAGGTATTCGGACAAGCCGCTGGCGAGACGCGAACCGTCCACGCCGCTGCCGTACAGCCGGCAGATGTAGTCCAGGGTGTGATAGAGGCTGACGACGCCCGCGCCCAGGTGGTCGACGCTGACATCAAAGATCACCGACTGCCGCAGGCTGCGGCCGAGCAGGCGTTGCAATTGTGTCTCCAGGGCATCACGGTCGACGCGCAGGATCAGGTTGCGGCACTCGCCATCGGTGACGATGCGGCTTTGCGCGAACGGCGAGGAAACGCTCAGGTAGCCCGACTGCATCGCCGCGCTGCGCCGCCCGTGGGCCACTTCGCAGTGCCCCTGCAAGGTAATGCGAAACAGGTACTGATCGGCAATGTCGCCGATGGTGATCTCCACCGGCGCGCCATAGCGCAGGTCGAGCAGTGCCGAATCGCCGAAAAACACCCCGTTGAGCCGAGTGTGGATGGGCTCGTCACGCAGCACGTTAAAGCTGTGGGGGCACAGGTATTGGCTGACCTTGTCCTTGATCTCGCGGTAATCGGCCGAGCTGAGCAGGCTGTGCCGTTCCAGCAGGTGTACATCATTCAACATCACGGGTTCTCCTGTCCTGAAGCACCTCGGCCCCGCCCCCCTTCAAAAGGAGCGAGGCCGGGGCGCCGAACGTGGACTATGACCAATCAGGCCCGGGTCGGATACTCCCGGGCATAGCTTTCCCGAAAACGACGGCAGCCACGCCAGAGCAGTAGCACCGTCAACACCGATGCACCGGCGATCACCAGCGACATCGACGACCCCACCGCCGCAGGCGATCCGAAGTAGCGGTCGGTCAACAGCGCCACCAGCGTGGTGCCCAGGCCCAGGCCCAGCAGATTGCTGATCAGCAGGAACACCGCCGAGACCTGTGCGCGCACCTGGTTCGGCGCGAGGATCTGCATCGCCGCCGTGGACGCCGGCATCGGAAACGAAGCGAAGAACATCGCCGGCACCAACAGCGTCACCGACAGCCACAGTTGATCGACTTGCGGGAACAGCACGGCCGGCACCGCCATGCCGAGAGCACCGATGACGCCGGTGCGCATGGCGGCATCCTGATGACCTTTCTTGGCCAGGTAGTCGGTGAGCCATCCGCCGAACAGCACGCCTGCGGTATTGGCCACCAACAGCACGGTGCCGAGCATGTAGCCGGCCTCCATTGGCGACAGGCCGAACTTGCGGATGTACAGCGCCGGGCTCCAGCTCATCATGCAGAACAGGGCCATGGCGTAGAACGAAAAGCCCAGGTAATGGCAGGTGAAGGTGGCACGGTGACGACCGAGGAAACGCAAGCCATCGCTCATCGCAACCTTCTTGGCCTGACCCTGTGCATCGACCTGCAGCCCCTTGCGCGCCGGGTCGCGCACGGTAAGCCAGATCAACAGGCCGACCACGATACCGGGCAGGCCGACAATGAAGAACGCCAGTTGCCAGGCCTTCATCGCACCGAGAACGGCGACTTCGATGGTGTTCATGTCCTTGAGCATCGCGATCACATAGCCACCCACCAGGAAGGCCAGGCCACCACCGACGAACGAGCCGATCGAGTAGATGCCCACGGCGCGGCCAAGTTTTTCCTTGGGGAACATGTCGCTGAACATCGAGTAGGCCGAGGGCGACAGGGCCGCTTCGCCGACACCGACGCCAATGCGGGCGAGGAACATGTGCAGGAAGTTCTTGCTCATGCCGCAGGCAGCCGTCGCCAGGCTCCAGAACACCACGCCGACGGCGATGATCTTCGGCCGGGAGAAGCGATCCGCCAGGTAGGCGATGGGCATGCCCATGAAGGCGTAGAACAACGAAAAGGCCAGCCCATGCAGCAAGCTGAACTGAGTGTCGCTGATCTGCAGGTCGGCTTTGATCGGTTCGATCATCAGCGCCAGGATCTGCCGATCCACAAATGAAAAGATGTAGGCGATCATGCACAGGCCGACCACGTACCACTCGTAAATGTAGGTTTTCTTCTTCTGCTGTTGCAGGACCGCGTTATCGACCTGGATATTCACTAGTGTTTGCTCCTCTTGGAATCCGCTCATGGGCGCAGCGCGCCGGGTGACGGTGCGCTGCGCACCGACTGGGAAGTTGCGGGGCAGAGGTAAAGGACAAAGGGTTCGAACATGGTCAGGCCTCTTATTGTTATGGGGTCAAACTCCCGGTGGACCGGGCTTACCAGAACTTCCAGGTGTAGGTCGTGGCGAAACGGAATTCGTTGTAGTCGTAGCCGTACTTCTGTTTCACGTCGATGTTGCGCAGGTCCAGCCCCAGGCCTTGCAGCGCCCCGCTCTGCACCACGTAGCTGAGCCCCAGGAAGCGTTCGCTTTCCTGGTTGTCGCTCAGGTTGGCGCCACGGTCCCAATTGGTTCCCTTGATGTAGCGGGTGTAGAGCTTCAGCCCCGGCATGCCCATCCCGGCAAAGTCATAGCTGTAGCGCGCGCCCCAGGACTTTTCATCCGGGCGGACAAACCCCAGGGACGACCAGTGCACCAGATAAGGTTGCGGGATAAAACCGTTCATCGTCGGGAACACGCTTTCACCGAGCATGCGCTGGTAACTGAGGCCAAACATGTGGGCGCCTTTGAGCAAGGTGAACAAGCCACCGTAGGAACGGTTGTCGATCTCACCGTTCAAGGCACTACCATCTTCATTGTTATTGAAGTAGCGCAAGTCGGTCTTGAGTTTGTAGCCATTACCCAAGTCAGCCATATGCATCAGGCCGAAATAGTGCTGCTGATAAATATCGTGCAACACGCCATAGAAATAACTGGCTTGCAGGTTCTTGGTAATGTCGTAAGTGGCGCCGCCGAAGTCCAGGCCGTCACTGTCGAGATTATCGGTGGAGCCAAACTTGTACAGTTTCTCGTGGTTGGAAGATTCCCGTGTCACGGCAGACCAGAACCGGCCACCGGTCATCGTCAATCCATCGACTTCCCTGGACTCGACCACCGCCCCTTGATAGATCGTATCCAGTTGCCGACTGGTGTCATCGTACGCCACCGGCAATTGAGGGCGAAGGTCACCGACCTTCAACTCGGTCTTGCTGTAGCGCATTTTGAAGGTTGCACCGGCGCGACTGTAGTCATCCGCCGTCTGCTGGTCACTGACGCTGTAAGGCAGCGAACCATCGTTGCCCGATGAATCCAGGCGCACTGCGTATTGCGCATCCACATCAAGGCCGATCGCCAGGGCCGTGTCGGTGTAACCGGACGTAAACTGTGCATCGAACCCCTGAGACCAACTATGCACTTCAGAAACCGGCGCATTGTTATTGGTGTAATTACGGTGCAAGTAGAAGTTACGCGTATCCACTTTCAAGTGACTATCATCGACAACATCGGCATAGGCTGCCAACGGCGAACAGATCATTCCCAATACGCCGGCAATACCAAGCCCACGGTAAGATTGTTTTACCTGAAGCATCTAACTTCTCCACATCTGTATGTGCTGGGCACTGTATTTATAGGAGCAGATTCGAACTAAAAGTTAAAAATGCCGGCAACCGAACACCGAGCCTTCCTGCGCAGGAAGGCGAATTGCATCAGGGATATAAAGAACGATGGGTTCGAGCATTGTCAGGCCTATTGTTGTTATGGGGTAAGACGCCAGGCGGGCTCAATGCAGCAGCCAGCCAAGACGACACTCCTCTTGTCTACCCAAGGTAAGTCAGTAGGCGCCGCGCCGATATCGAGATGAACAGCATCCGTTGGGGGGAAAACTTCAACCCGGCTAAAGGTTTCCCTTAGTCGACTCAAGCGCGCAGGGCACACAGAGCGAGATGGCAAGCCTGTATTGCATAAGCCTTCCTATAGCGAGGTCTTGTTGTTGGATGGGCCCTAAACTAGCGATTGCGCTGCCTGCCAACCTCCCCGATTGCGCAGGCGATTCTCCAATTACGCAGCCTGATGCAGCCCTTGGATGACAGGCAGAGAACGGCCTGAGCAGCCAGTCGCAAATGTCCACGAAACCATGGGCGTTTCACTCTGGGGTACACAGGCATTCAGCTTCCCTGCGCTCCCGGTTCCCGACTGGGAGCGCGGCGCCTACAAAGTTGCCATTGTCATTGGTCGTCCATCTTTGTCGACGATTGTGGCCGGCGCTCAGTGCTCTCTTCGGCGTTGGGCGCTTCTGGAAAGGTCCCTGGCGTGAACACATGGGTCTGCAGGTCGCTGGCATCGACTTCGGCGACACCATGAACCGAACGGGCCAGTTCAATGGCCTGTTCACACTGTCTATGAGTGTTGACGCGGCCGCTTAACCCCACTATGCCCGCATGGGTTTTGACATTGATATGCAGGCTAAGGGTCGGATCGGAAAATGCCAGGGCCGACTTCACCCTGGCGGTAATCCATGCATCGTGAACGGCCATTTCCAGACCATGAGAGTAATGCTGGAAGGAGTGAATTTTCATGGCTGAACCCTCTCTCGAGTAATCAGACGTATTGTCCATCCCTTTTGCTGTGCTGCCCTCTGCCTGTCAGGTGAACGCTATGGATACCTGATTCGTTTTGGAGCGCTCGCCACACAAACATTGACAGACATTAATTATAGTACGGCCGTTGCCTGCGGTCAGAGCGCTGTCCCCGTGAACGTCCGCCCTGGTCGCTTTGTGTCAGGCGCAATACCTATAGAGCCTCCAAACAGTCCTTGCTTGGCCGATTGCTACCTGTCGCCAATACCTCATGGGTTTCACTGACGCCCTCCCGGGCGGTGCTGACCGCCGTGTTAATGCGAAAAGTTTGCTCAAAAACCTGCACATTTTTATTCTTCAAACCAAAGTCGTGGTCGGGCGCCCTCTCACACCCGCAAACATTGCCGGAGGAAGAAGGTGCATCGCACGACGCAATCAACTGTCCGGAATGTGCTTTTTTCGAGGGAAAAATGGCAGTGCATTGACCTGGTTTTTTACCCCGACCAGGGCTTTTTTGATGGCCGATTGGCTTATAACCCCCGATTTTTACCCTGGAATATGGAAAAAAAGACGAAAAAATCGACGGGGCTTTCATGCGCCTCCCGACTCGCCGAAAGCCAGTCATGGTGCTGGCTGCGTCCTCCGGTGATAGCAATATGCGACCAGTTTCGGCACTGCCGTTGGTCAGCAAAATTGATCAAAAAATGAACGCAGACGGATTTTTTCGTTCAGAATACGCAACAGGTCACACGGGCTCCGATGCTCAGCTGACTCAAGAAGCGGAAGTTAAACCTCATATAGACGCCCAGTGCGAATGAGGTTTTTTGTTACCTGAAAATGGAACTAACCGAATGATCAAAAAGTTCATTCGCTAAACTCGCTTTTTTCTTCGCAGCACAACGCCGCAAGATTAAATAATAGAAATTGCTGGATCCTGACTGCAGTCAGCAACGGATAAATTCAACTAGCCGTGCTGAAGTCATGTTGATCCACTAAGAGTACAAAGAGGTAATCATGGAACTTGGTATACTGACTTCGCCAGCCGCGGAATATATTCGCCTGGGCGTTGTATATTTCCATCTTATCGCCTGCTGCGTGGCAATCGGGCTTGTGTTGACCAGTGACATTGCAATGGTCAAGCAACTCCTGAAGGGGGATGTGTCGGGTCACCATGATGACGCGCATCTGGAAAGCCTTCAAAAAACCGTATCGCTTGCACTGGTAGCGCTTTGGATTACGGGCATTGCTATTGTCGGAATAGATTATGCCGGCAAGGGGATGGAATATTTCCTCAATCCAAAGTTGCAAGCCAAAATCGGCATCGTTGTGCTGTTGACCTTTAATGGTTTCCTGTTGCATAGCGCTGTATTGCCGGCACTGAAGAAAGCCGGTTCGATACTCAAACTCTCTTTCAACTTGCGCATGCTGGCGCTGTTTTCCGGCGCGCTCTCTGGTGTGTCGTGGTTCTATGCCGCCATGCTCGGTGTCGGTCGTCCGCTGGCCTGGAAATACTCGCTGGTCGAGTTGCTGGCAGCCTATCCGGTTCTCATCGTCGGTGGCTTTGGAATGATGGTGCTGCTCACCGTCTGGGCGAAAAACAAAAACGCTGAAGGCCGTATGGAGCAAGGCACCTGGGGAACCGGGAACGCCGCTCTGGCTGGCTGGTGAAGTCAGGTTGAACAAGCCCGTTCAGCCTTTGCCAATGAATTCCGTTTTTAACTGTTTACCCATCTCACTTTCTCACTTGAGGATATCCAAATGAAATCCATGAAAGCTCTCTTCGTCATCGCCGCTCTGACCGCTTCTTCTCTGGCGATGGCCACCGGTGGTGGTGACAAGACATTCAATCGCATGGAATCGGCCCGCAAGGTCTCGATGGAAGCCTTCCAGGTTGCGCAGAAGCAGAAGGCTGAAGCCGCTGTAGCTCAAAGCAAGGCCAAGGCAAGCAATCGCACCAACGGCTGATCGGTGTAGCGCGACCGCGCAACACGATGGCAAAAAAGGGACTTCACGGAATCCCGGGGTACACAAATAACGAAATATCCGTGTAGGAGCTGCCGCAGGCTGCGATCTTTTGATCTTGATCTTCAGCAATCTTCTGATCGCAAAAGCAAGATCAAAAGATCGCAGCCTGCGGCAGCTCCTACAGGTATCGGTGTTCCCCGCCATTACGTGAACGACCAAAAAAAAGTCGCAAACCCTGCAGGGTTTGCGACTTTTTTCGATACGTCCTTCAAATTCCCGGGACGTTTTCTACGGGTATGCCTGACGTTGCGTAGCGTGCAGGCCTAGTTCTGTACCTCAACCACGTCGACATCCGGCGCGTCTGGAGCATCCTCGGCATCTGGAGCGTCCGGGGCATCCGCCACATCCTCTCTGGCTTCCCTCGCCTTGGCCTTGGCCGCCTCTCTGGCCGCGTTCGCATCAGCTTTGGCGTCGTTCCGGGCAGCATCTGCAGCAGCCCGGGCTGCATCTCTGGCTGCATCTGCATCTGCCTTGGCAGCGTCCCGGGCGGCATCTGCAGCGGCCCTCGCAGCATCTCTGGTTGCATCTGCACCCGCTACACCTGCAGCTTTTGCAGCGTCACGAGCAGCATCCGCCGCAGCTCTGGCGGCATCTCTGGTTGCATCTGCATCCGCTCTCGCAGCATCCCGGGCTGCGTCTGCATCAGCTCTGGCAGCGTCTCTGGCTGCATCTGCGTCATTTTTGGCAGCATCCCTGGCTGCATCCGCGGCATTGTTGTCAGCCCTGTCAACCTTATCGGCCTTGTCAGCCCTATCAGCCTTGTCAGCCCTATCGGCCTTGTCAGCCCTATCGGCCTTGTCAGCCCTATCGGCCCTGTCAGCCTTATCAGCCTTATCAGCCTTGTCAGCCTTGTCAGCCTTGTCGCCACGTGCATTGCCTGGGCCTGCGTTTCCGGCAACACCACCATGGTCAGCATCACCGCGCCCCATGCCGCCATGTCCTGCGCCACCATCGCCGCCACCATCGCCATGGCCACCGCCGGCGTTACCGCCTGCGCCATTACCACCGTGACCACCGCCTCCGGAGCCTCCATTGCCGGAGCCACCGCCGCCGCTACCACCAGCGCCGCCGCCACCGCTACCACCAGCACCGCTGCCACCGTGGCCGCCTCCGCCGTCACCACCATGACCGCCGCCTCCGGAGCCACCGCCGCCACCACCGTGACCGCCACCGCCTCCGTTACCGCCACCACCGCTGCCGCCATCTTTGGCATGCACGCTGGAGAAGCTACCGACGTAATCGGGCACCAGCACAGTCGATGCAGACAGGACTGCGCCAATTGCCAGGGCCAACAAACATTTTTTGAGAAGCATGATGCACCTCCGCTTGGAGTTGCGTAGTCATGTCCGTATCGAACGCAATGTCCAGTGAGTTCCCGGCCGCCCATTGGAGCGGCCAGCCAACCGGCACGGCCATTAATTTGCAGCAAAAACAAGCAACTGCGGTTCCGAACGATCCTTCAGAGCCAGTCGGCATCTGTGCGTGGGAAATATTCCCACATCTTTAGAGTAGGCCTGTCAGCCCCTGTGTCAACGACCGAACATCCGGACTGAAGCAGGCGCAGGCCCGGGTTGAGGCGACGAAACCCATCAGGGCCGGGAAACAGGCGGGTATCAGTAGGTGTGGGTGAACACCAGTCCAGCCTCGCCATCCGGGCTGGCATCGGAAAACCCCTTGACGGCATATAACTGAAACTTCCAGTTCTGATTGAGCTTGTGGGTGAGGAAGAGAGTGAGTTCCTTGATCTCGTCGCCCGTGGAGACGACCTTCTGCCGCCAGTCGTAAGACACCCCCGCCGTGGTGCGCGCGAACACGGGCATGGCGAAACCGAGGCCGGCGAATATCGGGTTGTCGAAATCGGAGCCCGACGGATCGCCGTATTTTTTCCAGCCCAGGGTGGCGAACCCGGTCACCCGGCCGAAGGCCTTGGCGACATCGACCTGGGCGGAGTAGTCGGTTTTGCCGGTGCCCAGGCACTTGTCTTCGTCGGCGGTGGGCAACTTGACCTTGCCGATCAGGTCAACGAACAGCCCGCCAATGTTGCCGTCAAGCACGGCGTAGTCGGCACCGGCGACAGTGTCGCCCAGACCGCTTTCCACTTTGCCGCAACCGCCGGGCAACGGCTCACCGTCAGGGCCCACCGAAGGATTGGTGATGCGCAACCAGGGCACAGTGAGCTTGTAGGTCATGGGACCGGTTTCGTATTTGCCCACCAGCGGGACGTACCAGGTTTCGGAAGTAGTGCCGGTGCCATAATCGCCCCGGGAGTAGTCGGTTCCGATCGAGGTCGAGAAGGTATCGGCCAGGGCCGGCAAGGCCAGGCTGGCCAGCCAACCGATGAGCAGGATGCGCTTGGGGTCCATGTTCACCTCGTGTCTTGCGTCATCGAAGTCCACACGCAGGCTTTGTTGCGTGACTAACACAGCCTAGTGACTTATGGCGCAAGTGCATCATGCCTTCACGGTTTATCCCGACTTGCCAGAGCGGTCGACCTTTTCAACCTTCTCGATTTTTTCAACTTTTTCAACTTTTTCGACCTTCTCGACTTTTTCCGGCCGATCAACTTTCTCAACCTTTTCTGGCCGATCGACTTTCTCGACTTTCTCCGGACGTTCGACCTTTTCGACTTTCTCTACCTTCTCTACCCTCTCCACTCTCTCGACCTTGCCGGATTGCTCGACCTTCTCGACACGCTCTGACTTGCCGGACTTGTCCACGTCCACGCGTTCGATATTGTCGCCACCACCATGACTGTCATTGCCCCCGTGGCGAGTATCGTCGACAACGCTCTCGGAGCGGCCGCTCCTGTCACTGCCCGAGTTCCCCGAATCCCCCGAGTGACCGGAGCCGTTGGAGTCGCTTGAGCCGCTCGAGTCGCCGGAGTTGTTGAAATCGTCCGAGCTGCCCGAATGGCCCGAGCCACTTGAGTCGTCCGTGTTTTGCTCACTGTTTCGAAGTTGCCCGTGCCGGTTGCCGGCTGGTGAATCGGAACGCTCGCGAGGCAATTCGATACGCGTGGCCTGTACCTCCCGTGCGCCGCTGAACACGCCGGTGATCCGCACGCGTCGATCCAGTGTCAGCTGCGAAGACTGCACACCGACAAACACGGTGTCGCTCGCCATCGTCACATTAAAGCCACCCACCACCAGGCGACGGTCCTGCCGACCCTGTACCAGGCCCTCGATCACTGCATTGTGCGCCCGGCCAATGAAAGGCAGGCTCGGGTCGGGGCGACTCTGGCTCACCTCCAGCTCGCGGCCCGACCACTGGCCACGCACCAGCATTTCCTGCGCCGGTCCCGGATGGTTGCCGAGTTTGAGCCCCTGCAGATAACCGCTGCGATCGACCGGGCCGATGGCGCTGGCCTCCTTGAGGCCGGGCGCGCGGTCGATGCGGCTGGCCACCACTTCACCCCGGGCATCGCGCAGCCCGCTGACCCGTACGGGATCACCCGCACGCAGGCCGGGAGCGACTTGAGCACCGTTGGCCAGGCGTACCGGTTGGCCCATGACGCGCATGGGCATGGAGTCTCTGGGCAGGGCTGTCAGAGGGCCTTCGTAGACATGCAGGATAGCAATGCGTCCGGCCTCCAGACCGCGCCGGGAATTGAACGCCTCCACGGCAACCACCTGGCCTACTGCCAGGCGGGTGCTGGTGGCGGCAATGCCGTTCTCGCTGACAGGCACGTTTTTGTTGAAGTGCACTTCCACGCCATTGACGCAGATCGAGGCGAACCCGGTGATGGTGCCGACAATGCCGGTGCCGCCGATACCGCCGTTGTCGTTGCTGATGCCCGTGCCACCCACGCCGCCGGCAATTGCACCGGTGCCGCCAATGCCGCCTGGACGCTTGTTCAGGGGCGCGCCGGTACCGCCCACCCCGCCGTTGTCGGTGCCGATGCCCGTACCGCCCATGCCGCCAGGCGCCGCCCCCGTACCGCCGGTGCCACCCGGAGCCTCCATGAGCGGCACTTCACTGCTGCCCGCCTCATTCTGGCTGACACAGGCCGGCGCGGCTTGCAACACAATCGGAAGCCCGAGGCCCAGAGCGAGGGCGGCTGCTCGAATCAGGCGCAGATTGACAGTCATGGCTTGGGAGCCGTCGGTGAGTTGGGATCGGAAGTTTCAGTGTAGAAGTACAGGCCGACCGTGATGCGCTGACGCGGTTCGGGGCTGGGCAGGTCGCGAAATTCCAGCTCGGCGGCGAGTCGGTTGAAGCTCAACAGGGCCTGCATCCCCTCGCTGGCAACGGCCTCGCGCAGCGCCTCGACGCTCATCGGGGCCAGTGCGTCATAGTGGACGCTGCGTTCAAAAAAGGCCGGACCTTCGCCGCTCAAGTTGTGTACCGCTGCGCAGGCATGATCGTGCAGGTTGTGCCCCAGGTAAGCCGCTTTCTCATCGAAGCCCTTTTGCGGCACGAAGGCCTGGGCTTCGAGGTGCACACGCTCTTGCTCGTCAAGGCGCACGACGCCCAGGCGCAGCCATTCGTCCAGCACCACCCGCGCCCGGATGTCCGTGCTGACCTTCGCCACCAGGGCATCAAAGGAGCGGTCGCCGCCGACGCTGGCCAAACGAGGCAGCGGCAATGGCTGGCCGGCGTCGTTGCAGAAGGGTGCGCGCGTCCAGGCATTGACCAGTTGCGCACCGAAGGTGATGTTTTCCGGAAGCGTGGAAGTGGCGGGGTCGCCGCTGTTGCGCAAACGCCGTACGTCCTTGCGGTGCACGCCGGTGAGCAGGCTGATGCGGCTGTCGGTCGGTGCCTTGTCGTCCAGACGGAACTCTCGGTCCGCCACATCGACGAACACCTCCTTGAGCAGGTCAGCGAAAACCAGGTACGTGACGCCTTTGCGCAGCATCAGACGTACCAGCGGCCGCATGACATGGCGCAGGGCTTTGAGGAGCGAGGTGGGCAAGGTAGATGATTGCATTCAGCGCATTCCCGGATAGTTAACCCCAGTATAGCTGCGTGGGAAATAATCCCATGAATGCAGGCTGTTTTTTTTGCGTGCCCCCATGCAAAACCGGTCTCCCGGGTTTTGCATGGGGCATCAGGCCGCTTCAGGTCCGGCTGTTGTCGTCGCCGGGTTCGCCGCCAGTGTGAACGCCATTGTCGTCACCCGGTTCGCCGCCCGCGTGAACACCCTTGTCGTCGCCCGGCTCGCCGCCGACATGAACACCATGGTCGTCACCGGGCTCACCACCAACGTGAACGCCGTGATCGTCACCTGGCTCACCGCCAACGTGAACGCCATGATCGTCACCCGGCTCGCCGCCTACGTGAACGCCATGATCATCACCCGGCTCACCGCCTGCGTGGACACCATGATCGTCACCCGCTTCTGCATGGGTACCACTGCGACCGGAGTTCGAGTTTCCGGTACCGGCATGGCCCGAATTCCCATTGCCATTGCCATGGTCGCTGCCGCTATGGCCACTGTTGCCGCCATTGCCACCGCTGTTACCACCGTGGCCTCCACTGTTGCCACCGCCGTTACCACCGTGGCCTCCACCACCGTTACCGCCACCGCCGTCGCCACCGTGGCCTCCACCACCATTACCGCCACCGCCGTTGCCACCGCCTCCACCACCGTTACCGCCACCACCGTTGCCACCGTGGCCTCCACCACCGCCGCCGTTGCCGGTCGAACTTTTCCGGGCGTTCGAAGGCCGGACCGGGGTGAAGATCCTCGAAGGTTATGGACTCACTGAGGGCGCGTGCGTCTCTTCGGTCCACCCG
>NZ_PYUK01000027.1:0-74353 GCF_003097365.1 Pseudomonas sp. B1(2018) | reverse complement strand
CGCGAAGGCGGCGTGTCAGACGACATGGATGCTACCTGACACACCGCCTTCGCGAGCAAGCCCGCTCCCACAGGTTTTGTGTACACCAGTGACCCGCTGCGGTCCTGAATCGATTAATCCACGCAGGCGTACACCACCAGCTCCACCAGCATTTCTTCCCGGGCCAGGCCTGCTACGACCATGGCGGCGCGGTTTGGGTAGGGCGCCTGGAAGTACTCGGCGTAGACCGCATTCACGGTTGCCAGATAGCTGCGGTCAGTGACGTAGATCAACACCTGGGTGACCGCATCCAGTGAGCTGCCGGCGGCTTGCAGGGTGTGGCGCAGGTTGTCCAGGGTCTGCCGGGTTTGCGCTTCGATGCCGCCGCTCACCACCTGGCCCTGGCGGTCGATGGGGATTTGCGCGGTGTACAGCGTGCCGTTGCCGACAACCGCCCATTCCAGTGGCGCGCGCGAGGCAAAGAGGTCGGTCTTGATCACCTGTTTCATTGATGCTTCCTGATGCGGGTTTGAGGGGTTTACCGAGCGTCGCTGCCTTCGCCGGCTCCACGGCGACGGGATTCTTCGGTGCTTTCCACCAGCACCCGTTCACCCAGTTTCTTCAACTGGGCCCAGACTTCATCATCGACCTGCAGCCCGCCCGCGGGTGTTGGCTGACTGTGTTCAAACGTCGGGGCCGCGTCTTCGGCACTCAGGCGTGGCAGGAGCGCGAAGTTCCGAGACATCAGCACGTTGATGCTTTGCTCGTCGCCCTGCGCCGGTTGCGGCAGGTCATAGACCCGCAAGGCCGGGCCGGGGTGGCCCGCGCTGAAGGTGGCCACCAGTTCCTGCCGGGCATCACGCCAGTACACACAAAAATTCAGACCTTCTCCGGCACAGCGCGCCAGGTAGCCCAGCAGCAGAACGCGGTTGTGGCAATGGCGGATGCGGATCAGCGCACTGCCGCCGCGCAAGGCCTTGGCCACCCCCAGTTCGATGGCCTGAGCGGCGCAGCGCAATACGCTCTGGCCATGGGCATCGAGGATCAGTTGCGTGGCGTCTTCGTAGCAGGTTTCGATGGGGCGATCGACTTCATCGTGAAGGAAGTCCAACGCCTTTTTCAGCGCACCGACACCGTCGAGGCCTTGCTGTTGCAGCCTGGCAATCATCTCGGCGGCGTCGTCGCAATCACCGGGTGCAAAACCGATGCCTTCGAAGGCCTTGCGGCAGATCACCTGGATTTCATTGAGCGATACACGCATTTCAGAGTGCTCCGGCAGCGTTGGTCAGTTCAGGCATGACGGCGAAATTCCAGTCGTCAGCGAACGGCTGGCCGATCTCGCTGACCAGCGGTGCCCCCTGGAACAGGGTGATGCGCACCCAGCGGCTGGACTTGGGGTCGAACTTGCCGGCGCCGAAGAACGCCAGCTTGCAGCGCAGCAAGTGGATCGGCAGCATGCTGCGGTCCATCAGGTTGGCGCGGATCTCCCCGAAGGCGCCGCGGGCCATGCCCTGCAGGCGACAGACCGTGCCTTTGAACTGCGGTAGCGCCAGCAAAAAGTGCGCGGTCAATTGCCGTGGGTGTTGCTCGCGGTAGGCAAGCAGGGCCCGATGACAACGTTGAATGTTGTGCGCGATCCCCAACTGCATTTCTTTCTCGGCACCTGGCTCCATGGCCCGTTCACCCAGGCGTGGTTCTTCCTTTTCCGCCGAGCGATACCAGAAAAAGTGGTTGGCCTCGGCGCCGCTCAAGTCGTAATCGAGCGCCCAGCGGTACTGGGTCTCGATGAGATCGCACAGCTCATCCAAGGGCATCTCGGCGTTCAGGCGGAACCCCTCGTTGACCGACATCTGCTCGGCCAACGGATCGACCTGTTCGGGGTACAACTCCAGCAGCAGGCTGACCAGCAGTTCCTGGCAACCGACGCCGACGTTCACTTCGGCCCAGGCTTGCAGTTGCGACCACAAACCGGCGTTGACGGACTGGCCCGCGAACCACCCGGCCAGTTGTTCGAGATCGACCAGTGTTTGCAGGTCGATGGCGCTTTGCCGTTGGTCCTCGGTGCTGGTTTGCTGCAAGTGCCGGCGGGCCCGCAGCAGCAACGCCTGAAAGCGCTGGGCATGAGGCAGGTCAGCCGCTTGCGCCACAACCTGTGCCAGTGCGGTTTCCCTGGCCCACAGCCATTGGTTGACCAGTTGCGGGTGATTGATCAGGAACGGCGCCATGCCCAACCCCGTGGAATTGCCGACCCCAAGGTAACGCTGCAGGGCAGGGTCCAGACCCACCGCCCGCTGCGGGTTGCGCGCCCGGGCCATGTGTTCGATCTGCTCGATGCTGAAATGCCGCAACAGGTACACGGTAAACATCTGGGCGCTGAAGGGTTGCGTGAAGTCCGCCGTGCCTTGCAGGCAACTGAAGTCGGCGATGCCGAACTTGCCGTTGCCGTACACCGCGGTGGTGCGATACAGGTAGCCGACCTCGGCCAGTTGCCGCGGGTCTGGCTGACAGCCTTCGGCCAGCGCCTCAAGAAAACGCTCGAAGTTGCGCAGGCTACGGTTGGCCCGTGACAGCACCAGCACTCGCGAATCAAAACGCCCGGCTTCCTGTTGCGGTACATTGCGTCGCAAGTCGGCCAACTGCTGTTCGTCGACATCACCGGCAAGCAGGACAAAACTGACGTCCCATTGATCGGCGATGACCCGGTCGCTGCGTTTTTCCGGCGGCAGGTACATCGAAAAAATCACGCAGTGATAGTGGGCACTGGCGGTGTCGATGCGGTAGATCGCCGTGCCGAAGCCCTCGGCATCCAGGTCGAAGCAGGTGCGCTGGATGCGCCACTGCTCGTTCATCATCCGCCGCATGCTGCTGCGCACGAAACTCAAGCGGCTTTGAAAGTGGCTGCCCAGCCGCTCCAGGTCCATGACCCGAGCGGCGGGCCGCAAGGCCGAGGCGGTGTCTGTGTCGGTGTGCGACATCATTGCGATTCCTGAACTGTTCATCATCAGACTGCCTGTTCGCGAGCCATCTGCCGGGCGATGCGCAGTGCATCCCAGAGCGACGGCAGGATCAGCAGCGAAACCGGTACGGCAGTAATCACGATAAAGGATTGCAGCGCCGTGACCCCGCCCGAACCGATGGTGATCAACACCACCGCGGCCAGGCCCATGCCGATCGCCCAGAAGGCCCTCAGCCATGGTTTCGGCTTGTCATTACTGGACATCGCCATTGCCACGGTGAACGCCATCGCATCGCCGTTGGTGGCCACCGAGATGAAGCTCAGGAACAGGAACAGCGCCGAGATCAGTCCACCCAGGGGCAGGTTCTGGGTCACGCCCAGCAGCAGGTCCTCGGGCTGCGCGCCGTGGGCGGTGACGATGCCCGGCGTCTGCAACTCCATGCCGATGCCAGCGCCGCCGACGATGGTGAACCAGAACATGGTCACCAGCGGTGCGATGATCGACAGGGTCATGATCACTTCGCGGATGGTCCGGCCACGGGAAATCTTCGCCACATACAGGGCGACCATCGGCGCGTAGCCAATGAACCAGCCCCAGTAGAACACCGTCCACCAGTCGAGCCATTTCGGGTCGGCGCGGAACAGGGTCATCGGAATGAACTGCTCCAGGTGCAAGGCGAACGCGGTGGGAAAGCCGCCGAGAATGAAAGCGGTGGGCCCCAGCAGCACCATGAACACCGCCAGGCCGATCATCAGCCAGACGTTGATCCCGCTGACGAACCGGATCCCCTCCAGCCCGACCAGGCAGGAGATGGTGTACATCACGGTGACCAGCACGATGGTGATGGACTGCACCACCAGGTCGTTGGGAATGCCCCACACCGAGTGCAACGCACTGCTGATTTGCAGGCCGAGGAAACCGATCGGGCCGATGGTGCCGGCGACGACGGCGATGATCGAGGTGGCGTCCGCCAGGGTGCCGATCGGACCCTTGAGCGCGCGTTCACCGAACAACGGATAGAGCAGGGTACGCGGCGCCAGCGGCAGGCCTTTGTCGTAATGCAAATGCATCAGCACGATGGCCAGCAGGCTGCCCAGCACCGCCCAGGCGAGAAAGCCCCAGTGCACGAACGATTGCGCGAGCGCAACGTGTGCGGCGGCTTCGGTGTGCGGTTGCACCCCGGCGAACAGCGGTGGCGGACTGGCGAAGTGCATCATCGGTTCCGCTGCCGCCCAGAAGGCACCGCCCCCGGCGAGCAGGGCGCACATGATCACGGCGATCCAGTTGAAGGTGCTGGTATCGGGGCGCTGGTCGACGCCGCCCAGGCGTACCCGTCCGCATTTGCTGAAGCAGATGAACAGGCTC
The DNA here is from genome assembly GCF_003097365.1 of Pseudomonas sp. B1(2018). Lineage (NCBI taxonomy): Bacteria > Pseudomonadati > Pseudomonadota > Gammaproteobacteria > Pseudomonadales > Pseudomonadaceae > Pseudomonas > Pseudomonas sp. B1(2018). The sequence goes on along the minus strand of NZ_PYUK01000027.1, from coordinate 70,052 downwards.
ATGGCGAAGGTCGCCAGCATCAGGATCTGCCAGTACAAGCCGAAGAACTTCGTCGACCAGGCGAACAACGTGTTCACCAGCAGCGATACGCCATCGATGTCGATCAGTGCCGCGATCAGGAAGGCGCCGAGGAAGCCGCCGCTGATCAAGAACAGCGGCCAGTCGATGTCTTTTTTCGGCGGTGCAAGGTCCAGTGGCTGGACGTCGGCTTGCAGGGAGTCGGATATTTTCATGATGCCTCCAAAATACGCGCCTGGGGCTGTGCATCGCCGGTCGGGGAGATGAACGGGAGGCTATTGTTGTTATTTTTCATGCTGTCCTCACGGTGTCGATCAAGAGTCAGTTTTGCGCCGTCGTAGCGTTTTCCAGCAGGCGCAACCAGTTGAGTCCCATGATGTTGCGTACCTCGTCCTCGGCGAATCCCCGGTCGCGCAGGCCCTGGGCGATGACCGGGAAATCCCGGCTGTCGCGGAACCATTGCAACGGTGCCGGCCAGTTGGCGTTGTCCTTTGATCCTTCGCCGTAATCCTTGTCTTTGCTCCAGCGCCCGTTGCGCATCCATTCGAGCACTTGCAGGGGTTGTTGCTGGCACAGGTCGGTGCCGATGCCGATGTGTTCGACGCCCATCAATTCCGCGGTGCTGGCGACCATGTCGCAGAACGATTCCAGGGTGCAGCCCGACGCTCCCTTGAGGTGGAAGGGGTACGTGCTGAAACCCAGCAGGCCGCCGGACTCGGCGATACCGCGCAATACCGCGTTGGACTTGTTGCGTTTGGCCGCGTGGAAACTCGACGGGTTGGCATGGGAGACGATCACCGGCCGGCTCGACAGCTCGATGGCTTCCAGGGTGCTGCGCTCGGCGCTGTGGGACATGTCGATCAGCATGCCGACGCGGTTCATCTCACGGATCACCTGGCGGCCGAAACGGCTGATGCCATTGTCTTCGGCCTCGTAGCAACCGCTGGCCAGCAGGCTCTGGTTGTTGTAGGTGAGCTGCATGATCAGCACGCCGAGCTGGCGGAAAACCTCCACCAGGCTGATGTCGTCTTCAATCGGCGAGCAGTTCTGGAAACCGAAGAAAATCCCGACGCGGCCTTCCTGATGCGCCAGGCGAATGTCCGAAGCCTCGCGGACCGGACGAATCAGCTCGGGCCAGGTTTCGAAGCGGCGGTTCCACTCGCCGATTCGCGACAGGGTTTCCCGGGCGTTCTCGTGGTAGGCGATGGTGGCGTGTACCGCGCTCAGGCCACCTTCCTGCATCTGGCGAAAGATCGCTTCGCTCCAGTGGGAATATTGCAGGCCGTCGATCATCAATAAGTCGTGCATGCCGATCTCCCGTTCAAGGTCGCACGTAGGTGGTCTTGACCACGGTGTAGAACTCGCGGGCGTATTGCCCTTGCTCCCGTGGCCCGAAGCTGGAGGCTTTGCGGCCGCCGAACGGCACGTGGTAGTCGGTGCCGGCGGTGGGCAGGTTGACCATGACGCAACCGGTGCGGGCCCGACGCTTGAAGTCGCTGGCATAACGCAGTGACTGGGTGATGATCCCTGCGGTGAGGCCGTATTCGGTGTCGTTCAACACGGCGAGGGCTTCTTCGTAATCGCTGACCCGGATCACGCAGGCAATCGGCCCGAAGACTTCCTCGCGGTTGATGCGCATGTGGTTGTGACTGTTGGTGAACAGGGCGGGGCGCATGTAGTGCCCGGCCGGTTGCAGGTTCAGCAATTGGCCGCCCTCGACCAGGGTCGCGCCTTCGTCTTCGGCCAGTTGCAGGTAATGGAGGTTCTGTTCCAGTTGTCGGGCTTCGGCCACCGGGCCGATCTGCGTGCCTTGTTGCAGGGCATGACCGACCTTCAATTGACGCATGCGCGCCACCAGCGCTTCGACGAAACGGTCATGGATGCCGTCGCAGACGATCAATCGCGAAGAGGCCGTGCACTTTTGCCCGGTGCCGAAGAAGGCGCCGTTCAACGCGCATTCCACGGCGATTTCAAGGTCGGCGTCATCGAGCACCACCAAGGCGTTCTTGCTGCCCATTTCCAGTTGGCAACGCACCAGATTACTGGCGGTGGCAACCGCGACGCGGCGACCGGTTTGCAGGGAACCGGTGAAGGTCAACGCGTCGATGTCGGCGGACTGGATCAGGCTTTCACCGACTACTGCGCCACTGCCCATGACCAGGTTGAAGGTGCCGGCGGGCAGGGCCTGGCGGCTGATGATTTCAGTCAGGGCCCAGGCGCTGGCCGGCACCAGGTTGGCCGGTTTGAACACCACGGCATTGCCAAAGGCCAGGGCCGGGGCAATCTTCCACGCGGCGGTGGCCATGGGGAAATTCCATGGCGTGATGATGCCGACCACGCCCACCGGTTCACGCTGGACTTCGATCTCGATGCCGGGGCGTACCGACGCGGCTGTCTCGCCCATCTGGCGCAGCACTTCAGCGGCGTAGTAGTGGAAGAACTGCGCGGAGCGATTGACCTCGCCAATGCCCTCGGCCAGCGGCTTGCCTTCTTCCCGGGAGAGCAATTCGCCGAGTTCTTCCTTGCGCGCCATCAACTCGTTGCCGATGGCCATCAACACCTGCTGGCGCTGTTCCAGGCCGCTGGCAGCCCATTGCGGCTGGGCGTCGCGGGCGGCGGCGATGGCATCCAGCGTCTGTTCGGTGCTGGCCTGATGGTAATGGCCAATGAGGTCTTGAACATCCGAAGGGCTGTGGTTGGCGATGACGCCCTGGCCTTCGCACCAGTTGCCGCCGATGTAGTTTTTGCAGGGTTGCAGTGCCATGGGAACCTCCGATTGCGTTGGCCCCATCTTGAGAGTATTACTCTGCAAATAAAAATTAATAATAAATATGAAACGATAAGGAAAACTAACCATGTTGCCCGAGCTGAAGATCACCCAACTGCGCTATTTCGTCCTGGTTGCCCAGCTGAAAAGCTTTCACGGCGCGGCAAGGCAGGCCTATCGCACGCAACCGGCGCTGTCCCTGGCGGTGCGCGAGCTGGAGCAGAAGCTCGGCCAGCCATTATTCGAAAAGGGCGGTAAAACCGAACTGACGCCATTCGGCGAGCACTGCTTGCCGCTGTTCCAGGATTTACTGGCGCATCACGACCGCATCGCCCGCGAAGTCAGCTTGCTCGCGCGGCATGAAATCGGTCAGGTGAGCATCGCGACGGTGCCGTCGGTGGCCAGTCGATTGCTGCCGCATCTGCTCGCACGGTTTGTCGGCGAGCACCCGAAAATGCAGATCAGCATGCAGGATGGCAATGCCGACAGCGTCCAGCAGTTGTTGGTCCAGGGGCAGGTGGATTTTGCGATCAGCAGCGTGTGGACAGCGGACGAAAACATTGAGTTCGTGCCGATCCTGAGTGATCGGGTGGGCGTGGTCTGCCGCCATGATCATCCATTGGTGGCCAACGGCGAGGCCTTGCATTGGTCGAGCCTGCAAGCCTATCCGCTGGTGCGCAATGGCACCTCGCGCTTGCTCGCAGGCACGGACGCGGCGGGGTTGCTGGACAGCAGTCTGCTGTTCGTCTCCAACATGATTTCGCTGATCGCGATGCTGGAAGAGGGCATCGGCATCACGACGCTGCCGTCCCTGGCGTTCCCGCAGGGCAACGAGAAACTGGTGTTCCTGCCACTGTCCGAACCACGGGTGGAACGCCAGATCGGCATCCTGTGCCGCAAGGGGCACAGCCTGTCGCCGGCGGCAGCCGAGTTGATGGGGTTTCTCAAAGCGAACATGCAGATGGTCGAGCTGTAAGGTCAATCTCCGAGTGGCGGCTCCGGGCTTTCTGTCGGTCGCAGCCTGAAGCGACAGACATGCCCGCCGCGCACCATGCACTCGCTGTGCTCGACTTCACCGCCGCCCAACGCGCCGATCAAGGCCAGGTCCAGTTCGCACACCACCGGATGCTCGGCGGCCAGGCGATGGAACACGCAGTTATGCGCGACGATTTCCGGCGTGTCGCCCGAGCGAAAAAACACCTCGGCTTCGTAGCCCGCCTGGTTCATGTGCTGGACGATTCTGGCTTCGTCGACGACCTGTTGTTCGCGGTCCAGCGCCAGTTTGCGGCCCATGCTGCGCATCAGCGAAGCCAGGGCTTCGGGGCCGATGATAGCGGCGACTTCATCGATCAGGACGCTGGCCAGTAGCTGATAGTGGCGAGGGAATTGCTCCCGTGCGTGGTCGGTGAGCCGATACAGCTGCTCCGGACGACGCCCCGTCGGGCGGGTGTCGCCGCGCAGCACCAGGCCGTCACGCTCCAGCGCCGCCAGGTGTTGGCGAATCGCGGTGCGCGTGACGGCCAGGTGTTCAGCCAACTCGTCAATGCTCATGCCGCCGGCATGGTGCAGCAGCGCATTGAGCAGGTCTTGCTGTGTTCGGCCCAGTCCTTCCAGCATGGGATAGCCTCGCGCGATATCAGAACTTGTCCGGGAATTGCTTGACCAGCGCGCCGGTCAACGCATCGGCCAGGGCCAGGATGTGCGTGCGCATCATCGCCCAAGTACGGGCTTCGCCGGCGTAATCATGTGCCGCGAACTCATCGATCTGGGTGATGTGGTGGCCGCCGTGGGCTGACAACATCGTCACCAGTGTCGCCTCAGGCAGATTGGGGTTCGCCGTGGCCAGGAACGCCGCAATCGCCTTGGCATTGCTGGTCAGCTCGGTGACGGCGGCCTGCTTGCCCTTGGCGTCCTTGGCAACGGTGGCATCGCTGTAGTGTTTCACCGCGCCCCAATGGCCGGCAAGCAGCTTGAGCAGTTGATCCGCCGCCGGTTGGCCGTAGAGCGGGGCGATGCTGTTGGCGATTTTTGTGGCGTTGTCGACCACCTGATCGGCTGCGACTTTGGCCTGTTTCTGATCGGCGGATTGATTGGCCAGTGCGTAGTTTCTGATCCAGAAAATGTGTTCGACCCAAAGGTCACGCTCGGCCAGGCGCGTGGTCAGCGCGGGGCTGTCGGCAGCGGCGGGTGAAGCGGCAGGCGTCTGGCTCCAGACCGGTTGCGCACAGAAAGCCAGCAGGAGCAAAGCCAGGGTTTTGATATTCATGACGGCACCCTCTGAGAGTGGGAACGTTCGACAATATCAATATAGGCATAAAAATATGTTTTTATTGGTCGTTGGCGAATTCTCGGATTAACGGTCATATAACCTTGCACGTCTGTTCAGCTCTGAAAGGGCGCTTTTCTGTGGCGAGGGAGCTTGCTCCCGTTGGGTTGCGAAGCGACCCCAGCTCTTTATCCGAAAAGCAGGGCCTGCTGCGCAGTCCAGCGGGAGCAAGCTCCCTCGCCACAGGTGTGTGTCTGATAGAGGGTTTTTCAAGCCGGATCTACACCCCCCCATCCGTCCCGCACCGCGCGCCGGATCCCGTCCAGCAACATCGCAAACGCCGGGTTGTCGTTGTTCTCACGCCAGATCAGGTGCAACTCGCTCTGCACGCCTTCGCCCAGATCGATATCGCGGAACACCACGTTCCTGAACACCACACTGGTCGCGCAACGCGGCACCAGGGCCAGGCCCATGGCGGCGTTGACCAGTGCCAGGATGGTCAATGACGAGCCGAGCCACTGCACGTAATCCGGGGCGACGCGGGCCGAGCGCAGCATGCCGGTCAGCAGTTCGTTGAACGGCGGGTAAGCCGCGTGGGAGTACATCAGGAACGGTTGCCCATCGAGGTCCTGGACTGATACCGATTCGGCACTGGCCAGGCTGTGCGTACTCGGCACCGCCAGCACGAACGGCTCGCGCACCAGGCATTCGGTGGAGTAGCCCGGTTCCAGCAGCGGCGCCCGGGCGATGCCGAGGTCGATGCGGCGTGCGCGCAAGGCTTCGTGTTGCTGGTAGGTGTTCATCTCCGACAGGTCGATTTTGACGTGGGGCTGTTTGAGTCGCGCCTCGGCGATGACCTTGGGCAGGAACTCGTAGACCGCGCTACCGACGAAACCGATATTGACCGAACCGATGTCGCCCTCGGCGAATCGCCGGGCCGTCACGGCCGCTTGCTGGGCGCGCTCCAGCAGGTTCTGGGCTTCGATGAAGAAGGCCCGGCCGGCGGCGGTGAGCGCGACGCTGCGGGTGCTGCGGGTGAAGAGTTCGACGCCCAGGTGATGTTCCAGCAACTGAATCTGTCGGCTGAGAGGCGGTTGGGTCATGTTCAGCCGTTCGGCGGCGCGGCGGAAATTCAGTTCGGTTGCCACGGTGGTGAAACATCGCAGTTGAGTCAGTTCGAACATTGATCTAATCCAGGTATCAATCGAATGCAAAGTTAGATTAGACGGGATCAATACTCGCGTCCATGATCGGGCCACGTCTGACGCAATGCCCAACGTCATCCCCAAAGCTATCCCTAGAGCTATCCCCAAAAAAATAATGATCGGGAGTCGCCCCTTGAATACCCTCCAGAGTCCGCCAGACCCGAATGTGCTCGCCCGCGCCGCCGCCAAGGTCAAGCGCCATGTACTGCCGCTGTTCGTGGTGATGTTCATCGTCAACTACATCGACCGGGTCAATATCGGCTTCGTGCGCAGCCACCTGGAAACCGACCTGGGCATTGGCGCCGCCGCCTACGGCCTGGGTGCAGGGCTGTTCTTTATCGGGTACGCCATCTTCGAAGTGCCGTCCAACTTGCTGCTGCAACGCTACGGTGCCCGCGCCTGGCTGACGCGGATCATGTTCACCTGGGGCGCCGCCGCGATGGCCATGGCGTTTGTCCGTGGCGAAACCAGTTTCTACGTGCTGCGCTTCATACTAGGCGCCGCCGAAGCGGGTTTTTTCCCCGGCATCATTTACTACTTCACCCAATGGCTACCGTCGACCGAGCGCGGCAAGGCGATGGCGATTTTCCTCAGCGGTTCGGCCATTGCCTCGGTGATTTCCGGTCCGGTGTCCGGTGCACTGCTCAACGTCAGCGGCTTGAGCCTGCACGGTTGGCAGTGGATGTTCCTGATCGAAGGCTTTGCATCCATCGTGCTCTGCGGGTTCGTCTGGTTCTGGCTGCAATCCCACCCACGGCAAGCCAAGTGGCTGAGCGACGAAGAGCAAACCGCGCTGATCGACGCGATCGCTCAGGAGCAACAGGCTCGCGAAGCCACGCAGGGGGTCAAACCCTCGATCTTCAAACTGCTGGCCGACCGACAGATCCTGCTGTTCTGCTTCATCTACTTTTCCATCGCCCTGACCATCTACGGTGCCACGTTCTGGCTGCCGAGCATGATCAAGAAAATGGGCAACCTCGGCGACTTCCAGGTCGGCCTGTTCAACTCGATTCCGTGGATCATTTCCATCGTCGCGATGTATGGCTTCGCGGCCATGGCCAGCAAATGGAAGCACCAACAGGCCTGGGTCGCGGTGACGCTGGTGATCGCGGCGTTCGGCATGTTCATGTCCACCACCGGCGGCCCGGTCTTTGCCTTCGTCGCCATCTGTTTTGCCGCCATCGGCTTCAAGGCCGCCTCGGCGTTGTTCTGGCCGATTCCCCAGGGCTATCTCGATGCCCGGATCGCCGCGGCGGTGATCGCCCTGATCAACTCCATCGGTAACCTCGGTGGCTTCGTCGCGCCGACCACCTTCGGTTTCCTGGAGCAGACCACCGGCTCCATCGAAGGCGGGCTCTACGGCCTGGCCGCCACTTCGCTGGTCGCCGCCATCGTGATCTTTTTCGCCCGCACCGCCCCCCGTGGCGATGCCCTCCGTGCGTTGACCGGCCACGCGGCCGAAGGCACACCGGCAAAAAAGCCCAGCAGTCATCCAGCCCTGAAAACTGATCCAACGGGAGCCGCCTCTTGAAAATCAAACGAGTCACTGTCACGCCCATCGCCTTCCGTGATCCGCCCTTGCTCAATGCCAGCGGCATCCACGAACCCTTCGCGCTGCGCTCGATCATCGAGATCGAGAGCGACAACGGCTACATCGGCCTGGGTGAAAGTTATGGCGACGCTCCGGCGCTGGCGATCCAGCAGCAACTGCAAACGCAATTGATCGGCCTTGACCCGTTCAACCTCAATCAGTTGCGTGCCATCGTCCAGGCCACAGTGGCGGCGAACAAACCGGCGAGTATTGCCGGTGCCGAACTGGCGCCGGGCTCCCATGCCAGCAAAGCCGTGAGCAATGCTTATTCGGCTTTCGAAGTGGCGTTCCTGGATTTGCAGGCGCACTCCCTGAATGTGCCCTTGGTGGACTTGCTGGGCGGGGCCATTCGCGAGGAGATTCCGTTCAGCGCCTACCTGTTCTTCAAGTACGCGCAGCACGTCGATTCACCCTACAAGCCCGACAGTTGGGGCGAGGCCCTGACCGAAGAGCAGATCGTTGCCCAGGCGCGGCGGATGATCGAGGCCTACGGCTTCAAGAGCATCAAGCTCAAGGCCGGCACCTTGCCGCCCGAGCATGAGGTTTCGTGCATCAAGGCACTGAAGAAGGCCTTCCCCGGTTACCCGCTGCGTATTGATCCGAACGGCAACTGGTCATTGGAAACCTCGATCCGCATGGCCGAACTGCTCGGTGATGACCTGCAGTATTACGAAGACCCGACGCCGGGCCTGGAGGGCATGGCCGAACTGCACAAGCGCACCGGTTTGCCCCTGGCAACCAACATGGTGGTCACCGATTTCGACGAGTTCCGCCGCAGCGTGGCACAGGACAGCGTGCAGATTGTCCTCGCCGACCACCATTATTGGGGTGGCCTGCGCGACACGCAGGCGTTGGCGAAAATGTGCGAAACCTTTGGTCTTGGGGTGTCGATGCATTCCAATTCTCACCTGGGCATCAGCCTGATGGCCATGGCGCATGTCGCCGCTGCGGTGCCGAACCTGGATTTCGCCTGCGACACCCATTACCCCTGGCAGGAGCCCGACGAAGAGGTGATCAAGGGCGGCAAGCTGCCGATTGTCGATGGCTGCGTGAAAATCACCCGCGCCCCGGGCCTGGGGCTGGAACTTGACCACGACCAGTTGGGCAAGCTGCATGACCAATACCTGACGTGCGGCATTCGCCAACGCGATGACGTGAAGCAGATGCAGCGATACAAACCGGAGTGGAAGGCGGTCAAGCCGCGGTTTTGATCTGCAAGCCGTGCAAGGGGGGCTTGCTGAGGCGAAGGAGCTTGCTGTGGCGAGGGAGCTTGCTGTGGCGAGGGAGCTTGCTGTGGCGAGGGAGCAAGCTCCCTCGCCACAGATCACAGATCACAGATCACAGATCACAGATCACAGATCACAGATCACAGGTATGTTCTACCTTGCTTGCTACAACCCATCTCCCAGCGCCTTCAAGTACTCAGGGCTTTCGCCGATCGAGTTATGCCCCGTCCCCGGTATCACCTGCAACGACGCCACGCCTTTGGCAAAGTGTGTGTACAACCGCTCGGTGCTCGAACGCGGAATCACTTCATCATGCTCGGCCGCTATCAAGACCGTCGGCACCGCGATGCGGCCGGCGTACTGCCAGGACGGGTATTTGTCCTTCAGCAACCAGCGCACCGGAAACCAGCGAAACTGACGGGCGGCCAGCCCCTGGAGGCTGTTGTAGGGCGTGATCAACACCAGTCGCGCGGCCGGGCGCTGGCTGGCCAGGCGCACGGCGACACCCGACCCCAGGCTGCGTCCGACCACCGCCACATGCGAATGACTGGCATACACCTGGTCGAACAAGGTCAAGGCGTCGCGGGCGATGGCCTCTTCGGAAGGCGACCCGGAACTGCCGCCAAAACCACGGTAATGCAGCAGATACAGCGCGTAGTCAGGGAACGCCTGGGTGAACCCGGGCAAGTTGCGCGAGACGTCTTCGGCGTTGCCGCCAAAGTAGATCAGCGCATTCGGGCCTTCGTGGGGCCGGATGGACACCAGCACCCGTGCGTCGGCGACCGGCAGGGTGAGCAGCGTCCCGGCTGCACCAACGGCGCGCGGTTGCGGGTAATAGATCAGCGCCCGCTGAAACACGAACAGCGCCACGCACAGCGCCAGGTACAACGCAGCGACGATGACAACGAGTAACACCAGGGTGCGCGACATTCGACTAACGTTAGTGGGCGGCATTGACGGCTCGGGGTTTGAAAGTGGCTGGCGCCGCAGGGCCTTGTGAGTGTAGTCAATCGACCCATGGCGCGGGTTATCCGCCGTGTCGGTGCAACAGGCCGGACCCGAACGACTGGTGAGAAGCGTTTTATGAGCCATCCTGAGGGTTACACCCGTAGAGAAATTCTCACGCTGGCTGCCGGCGCTTCGGCGGTCTTCACGTTCGGTCCGGTGGGTGCGCAACCCGCGCCGTCGACGGGAACAGGAGGCAAGACCATGCAGACTCGCGCCATTCCTTCCAGCAACGAGTCCTTGCCGATCGTAGGCTTGGGCACTTATCGCGGATTCGACGTCGAGCCTTCGCAACCGGCCTACAAGGACTTGCCCGCGGTACTGGATGCGTTGTTCGACAAGGGTGGCAAGCTGATCGACAGCTCGCCGATGTACGGTCGCGCCGAACAGACCACCGGCGAATTGCTGTCGATCCATGAACCGCGCTCGCCGGCGTTCCTGGCCACCAAGGTGTGGACCCGCGGGCGCGAGGAAGGCATCGCGCAGATGGAACAATCCTTCGCCCTGTTGCAAACCGACCGGATCGACCTGATGCAGATCCACAACCTGCTGGACTGGCAGACGCACTTGCCGACGCTGCGCCACTGGAAAGAACAGGGGCGCATCCGCTACATCGGCATCACCCATTACACAGCCTCGGCCTACGACGAAGTGGAAGCGGTACTCAAGGCCGAGCCGCTGGATTTCCTGCAGATCAACTACGCCCTGGATGATCGCGGCGCCGAGAAACGCTTGCTGCCGCTGTGCCGTGAACGGGGTGTGGCGGTGATCTGCAATCGGCCGTTCGGCGGTGGCGGCCTGTTGGCCAGGCTGAAAGACAAACCGCTACCAGGCTGGGCGGCGCAAGTCGGGGTCAAGAGCTGGCCGCAGCTGGCACTGAAGTTCCTGTTGTCGCATTCAGCGGTGACCTGTGTGATTCCGGGCACCGGCAACCCGCGCTACATGGCGGAAAATGCCCGGGCCGGATTCGGCCCGATGCTGACCGATGCCCAGCGTCAGCAGCTGATTGCGCTGGTGGACTAGCGCAGCCGGCGAGTTGCGCAACCTCTCCTATACTGTCCGCGTCCATGCCGTTGAAAGCGCATTCGTTGCCCTGACGGCGTCCCTGTCCATCACTGCAAGGAGATCGAACATGGCTATCCGCATTGGCGACGAAGCACCGGATTTCACCGCCGAAACCACCGAAGGCACGCTCAATTTTCACCAATGGATCGGCGACGGGTGGGCCATCCTGTTTTCCCACCCCAAGGATTTCACCCCGGTGTGCACCACTGAACTGGGCTACCTGGCCAAACTCAAGCCCGAATTCGACAAGCGCAACACCAAGGTCATCGGCCTCAGCGTCGACCCGGTCAGCGACCACAACCGTTGGGTCGGCGACATCGCCGAGACTCAGGGCTGCGCGGTCAACTATCCACTGATCGGCGATGAAAACCTGGTGGTGGCCAAGCTCTACGACATGATCCACCCCAATGCCAGCGGCGGCGCGCGCACAGCCGTGGACAACGCCACGGTGCGTTCGGTTTTCATCGTCGGCCCGGACAAGAAGGTCAAGGCCATGCTGATCTACCCGATGAGCGCCGGGCGCAATTTCGATGAAGTGCTGCGCCTGCTCGATTCTCTGCAACTGAATGCCAGGCACACCGTTGCCACGCCGGTGAACTGGCGGCCGGGTGAGGATGTGATCATCCCGACTTCGGTGTCTGATGAAGATGCGAAGAAGAAATACCCGGATGGCTTCAAGACACTGAAGCCGTATTTGCGGACGGTGGCTCAGCCGAAGTAACGTCGGCAGCCCTGAAGCCGCCTTCGCGAGCAAGCCCGCTCCCACAGGGGGCTGAGTCGAAGCACATTTCTGTGAACGACTCAGGACCCTGTGGGAGCGGGCTTGCCCGCGAAGGGGCCGGCCCTGCTGGCCGAGTACTTCAAACCAGATACTTTCTAAACCACCCCAACGTCCGCTCCCACGCCAGCTTCGCCGCCGCCTCGTCATAACGCGGCGTCGAATCGTTGTGGAAACCATGATTGCAGCCTGGATAAATGTAGGCCTCATAGGTCTTGCCCCCGGCCTTCAACGCTTTCTCGTAGGTCGGCCAGCCCTCGTTGATCCGCGTATCCAATTCGCCGTAGTGCAGCATCACCGGTGCCTTGATCCGGGGCACTTCCTCGGCCGTTGGCTGACGACCATAAAACGACACGGCGGCGCCCAGTTCCGGATAGGCCACGGCGGCGGCGTTGGTCACGCCACCGCCGTAGCAGAACCCGGTGATGCCGACTTTTCCAGTGGCGGCGGGGTGTTTCATCATCCACTCGACGGCGGCGAAAAAGTCGTTCATCAGCTTTTCCGGGTCGACCGTGGCCTGAAGCTCGCGGCCCTTGTCGTCATTGCCGGGATAACCGCCGACCGAGGTCAGGCCGTCCGGGGCCAGGGCGATGAAACCGGCCTTGGCCACACGCCGGGCCACGTCTTCGATGTACGGGTTGAGCCCGCGGTTTTCATGCACGACCACCACCGCCGGCACCTTGCCGGTGGCCTTGGCCGGGCGCACCAGATAAGCCCGTACCTGGCCGTGGCCCTTGGGCGAAGGGTAGGTGACGTACTCGGCAATGATGTCCGGATCGGTGAACTCGACTTGCTCGGCCAGCGCGTAGTTGGGGCTAAGCGCGGCGAGCAGGGCACCGGCGGTCAAACCTCCGAAGGTGAACAACGCCGCGCGGTCGAGAAACTCCCGGCGATTGATCTTGCCGTGGGCGTAGTAGTCGTAGAGTTCCAGCAGTTCCGGAGCGAAGTCTTTGGCTGTTAGACGGGTCATCGGCGGAATTCCTTTCGTCTGGTTGAACACGGACCCTGTGGGAGCGGGCTTGCCCGCGATAGCGGCAGACCAGTCGACATCTATGTTGAATGACACTCCGCCATCGCGAGCAAGCCCGCTCCCACAGGGATTTAGGGTGATGCCAAAATCTCATTTCACGCACTGCGCCCCGGCCTTCGCCACCTGCGCATCCTGCTCAGGCTTGACGCCCGACACCCCGACAGCCCCAATCACCTGGCCATCGAAAACAATCGGCACGCCACCCTCGAGCGAAGTCAGCAGCGGTGCTGACAGAAAAGCGTAGCGCCCACTGTTGACCATGTCCTCATAGCTTTTCGATTCGCGTCGCCCGAGGGCCGAGGTACGGGCCTTTTCGGTAGCGATATACGCACTGCTCGGTGCGCAACCATCGAGGCGTTCGAGGGCCAGCGGGTGGCCGCCGTCATCGACCACCACTATGGTCACGGCCCATTGATTGGCCTGTGCTTCGGCACGGGCGGCTTTGATGATCTGCTGGACTTCGGTCTGGCTCAGCACGGCTTTGCGGTTCATGGGCATCTCCGGGATTCGGTTAAGGCAGGGCGGCTTCGACCAGTTCGATCCAGTGCCGCACCGGGGTCCGGCCCGCACCGTCGAGGTGCGACTGACAGCCGATGTTGGCCGTGACGATGACCTCGGGATGGCCGCTTTCCAGGGCATTGAGCTTGTTGTCGCGCAGTTGTCGCGACAGCTCGGGCTGGGTCAGCGAATAAGTGCCCGCCGAGCCGCAGCACAGGTGCCCGTCGGGCACGGACGTCAGGTTGAAACCGAGTCCGCTCAGCAGCGCTTCCACGGCGCCGCCGAGTTTCTGCCCGTGCTGCAAGGTGCAGGGGCAATGGAAGGCCAGGCGCTGCGAGGCGTGGATCCCGAGTTTTTCCAGCGGCTCGTCGCGCAACACTTCCACCAGGTCCCGGGCCAGTTCGCTGACCTTTTTCGCCTTGTCGGCATAGGCCCGGTCGCTGGCGAGCAGATGGCCGTAATCCTTGATGAAGGCGCCGCAACCGCTGGCGGTCTGCACAATCGCCTCGGCGCCTTTTTCGATGCCCGGCCACCACGCGTCGATGTTGCGCCGGGCGCGATCGAGGCCGGCGGCCTGGGCGTCCAGGTGGTAGTCCACGGCACCGCAGCAACCGGCTTCGCGGGTCGCGATGACGCTGATCCCCAACCGGTCCAGCACCCGCGCCGCCGCGGCATTGGTGTTAGGGGACAGGGCGGGCTGCACGCAGCCTTCGAGCATCAGCACCTGACGCTCGCGCAGGGTCATGGGGCGCGGCTTGGCCGGTGGTGCATGGCGCGGCAATTTGCTTTGCAGCGTGCCCGGCAGCAGTGCGCGGAACACCTGGCCGCCATTGACCAGACTCTTGAACAGGTCCGGATGCGGCACGGTCTGGCGCAACCCTTCGCGCAACAGGCGCTGGCCGAGCGGACGCGGCACCGCCGCATCGACCACCGCGCGACCGATGTCCAGCAGGTTGTGGTAGTCGACGCCCGACGGGCAGGTGGTTTCGCAGTTGCGGCACGACAGGCAGCGATCCAGGTGTTGCTGGGTCTTTTGCGTGACGTCGTTGCCCTCCAGCACCTGCTTGATCAGGTAGATGCGACCCCGCGGTCCGTCCAGTTCATCGCCGAGCAATTGATAGGTCGGACAGGTCGCATTGCAGAAGCCGCAGTGCACGCAGGTGCGCAGGATGCTTTCGGCTTCTGCGGCGCGGGGCAGATGGCGGGCGCTTTCACTCAGGGTCGTCTGCATGGTTCAAAGCTCCGCGTACAGGCGTCCGGGGTTGAAGATGCCCCGTGGGTCGAGTTGTTGTTTGAGGTTGCGGTGATAGCGCATCAGGGCCGGGGGCAGGGGCTGGAACGGGGTGTCGGTGAGGCCGTGGCTGAAGCAGGTGACATGGCCGCCGACTTCGTCGACGACCTGGCGGATGAACGCCGCCTCGGCATCGGATTTCAACCAGCGCTGGGCGCCGCCCCAGTCGATCAACTGGCGCCCCGGCAGCGACAGGCGCGGTGTGTTGTGCGGCAGTGACAGGCGCCAAAGCGGCTGGTCTTCATCGAAGAAGCTCAAGCGCTGTTCGTTGAGATCTTCCCAGTACGAAGCGTCCAGCCGTTCGCCACCGAGGCGCTCGTGGGCCGCCGCCACCGAGCCTTCGCCGCCCTCGAGCCGCAGGTGCAGGTGTGTGCCGTCGTGACAGGCCGCACTGATCGGCAACGGTTGCTGGCCCCATTCCGCCAGGCGCAGCAAGGCGCGTTCAGGGTCAATTTTCAGGCTGATGCTCAGGACTTTTCGGGGTTTTGGCAGCACTTTGAGCGAGACTTCGGTGATCAGCCCGAGGCAGCCGTAACTGCCGGTCATCAGGCGTGACAGGTCGTAGCCGGCGACGTTTTTCATCACCTCACCACCGAAGCGCAACAGCTTGCCTTGCCCGGTGATGACCCGCGTGCCGAGGACGAAATCGCGCACCGAGCCGGACCACGGGCGCCGTGGTCCGGACAGTCCGCAGGCGATCATGCCGCCGACCGTGGCGCCCTCGCCAAAGGACGGCGGCTCGCAGGGCAGCATCTGTTGCGCGGCATCCAGTGCCTGGGCCAGCTCCGACAGCGGCGTGCCGCAACGGGCGGTGATCACCAGTTCGGTCGGGTCGTAACTGACGATCCCCCGGTGCGCACGGGTATCGAGAATTTCCCCGGCCGTGGTGCGGCCGAGAAAACCTTTGCTGTTGGAACCCTGGATGCGCAACGGCGTAGCGTTTTCCAGTGCCTGATTGACCTGTTCCAGGAGCAGTTGGCTGTCATCGAAATCTGCAGGGCCGTGCATCAGAAACGCTCCAGCTCGGGGAAGGGCAATTGACCGCGATGTATGTGCATGGCACCGAATTCGGCGCAGCGGTGCAGGGTCGGAATGTTCTTGCCGGGGTTGAGCAGGCCGCTCGGGTCGAAGGCGGCTTTGATGGCATGGAACAGGGTCAGTTCATCGCTGTTGAATTGCGCGCACATCTGGTTGATTTTCTCGCGACCCACGCCGTGCTCACCGGTAATGCTGCCGCCGACCTTCACGCACAGCTCCAGAATCTTGCCGCCCAGGTTTTCCGCGCGCTCCAGTTCCCCGGGTTGATTGGCGTCGAACAGGATCAACGGATGCATGTTGCCGTCGCCGGCGTGGAATACGTTGGCCACCCGCAGGCCGTATTCGTTTGAGAGTTCGGCGATGGCGTGCAGCACGCCGGGCAGTTCGCGACGGGGGATGGTGCCGTCCATGCAGTAATAATCCGGCGAGAGGCGACCCACCGCCGGGAAGGCGTTCTTGCGCCCGGCCCAGAAACGTACGCGCTCGGCTTCGTCTTTGGCCTGGCGCACCTCGGTCGCACCGGCCTGTTGCAGGACCTGGCGCACCCGGTCGCAGTCATCCGAGACATCGGCTTCAACACCATCGAGCTCGCACAGCAGAATGGCCTGGGCCTCCACCGGATAACCGGCGTGGATAAAGTCCTCGGCGGCGCGGATGGCCAGGTTGTCCATCATTTCCAGGCCTCCGGGGATGATCCCGGCGGCAATGATGTCGCCGACGGCGCGCCCGGCTTTTTCCACGGAGTCGAACGCCGCCAGCAATACCTTGGCTGTCTGCGGTTTGGGTAGCAGCTTGACCGTGACCTCGGTGATCACCCCGAGCAGGCCTTCGGAGCCGGTGAACAGAGCCAGCAGATCGAAACCGGGGGCGTCTAGGGCGTTTGAGCCCAGGCTCAAATGCTCGCCGTCGACCGTGAGGATGTCGACCTTGAGCACGTTGTGCACGGTCAGGCCGTACTTCAGGCAATGCACGCCACCGGCATTTTCCGCGACGTTGCCGCCGATCGAACAGGCAATTTGCGAGGACGGATCCGGCGCGTAATACAGGCCGAACGGTGCCGCCGCCTGGGAAATCGCCAGGTTGCGCACACCCGGCTGGACCCGTGCGGTACGGGCGGCGGGGTCGATACCCAGGATGTTGTTGAAACGCGCCATCACCAGCAGCACGCCTTTCTCAAGGGGCAGCGCACCGCCGGACAAACCGGTGCCGGCGCCACGGGCGACGACCGGGACGTGCAGCTCATGACAGACGCGCAGCACCCCTTGCACTTCGTCGATGTGCCGGGGCAGCACCACCAGCATCGGCGTGGTGCGATAGGCCGACAGTCCGTCGCATTCGTAGGGCTTGAGTTCCTCCTGCTGATGCAGGATTTCCAGGCCCGGCAAGCGGCTCTGCAGGGCCTGCAACAGTGCCTGTCTGTCGACGTCGGGCAAGGCGCCGTCAACGCGTTCATCGTAGAGAATGTTCATGGGATCACGATTCTCGCTGGAGACCACTGACCTTCATCATTGGCCTGAGACGGCCGGCTGTCCATGGGATGTTTGTCCGCACGACGGACCATTCATTCAAAAAAAACACCGTCCCCTGTGGGAGCGAGCAAGCCCGCTCCCACAGGGATGAGGCTTAAGCAGAACTGCCTGGTATTGGATTCAATGCCCGCCCACCACCATATGGCTGAACGGCGCGACGTAGGCCTGCAAGGTCACCAGCCCGCCGACCAGAATCGCCAGCACAATCGAGTGGAAGAACACGTAGCGCAGGATTTCCCCTTCATGGCCGTACCAGCGGGTGGCGGTGGAGGCGACCACGATCGACTGGGCGTCAACCATCTTGCCCATCACCCCGCCGGAACTGTTGGCGGCGGCCATCAACACCGGGCTGATGCCCAGTTGCTCGGACGTCACCCGTTGCAGGCCGCCGAACAGCACGTTGGACGCGGTGTCCGAGCCGGTCAGCGCCACGCCGAGCCAGCCGAGCAGGGTGCCGAACATCGGGTAGAAAATGCCCGTCGCGGCGAAGGCCAGGCCCATGGTCGCATCCAGGCCGGAGTAGCGTGTGAGAAAGCCCAGCGCGAGCATCGCGGCAATGGTGATCAGCGAGTAACGCACCACCCACAGGGTGCGCAGGTACTGGCGAATCAATTGCGGGATCGAATAACCCATCAGCAAACCGCCGACAATCGCCGCCAGCAGAATGCCGCTGCCGGTGGCGGTGAACCAGGTGAACTTGTACACCGCCTCTTCGGTTTTCGGCGCCGGCACCACGGGCGGGACTTTTTCGACTTGCAAGTGCAGGGTGGTGAAGGTCACGACCGGCGCGAACACCGGGTTCGCCTCGCGCATCGGCTTGCCCTGCGGATCGAGCTTGGCCGAGCTGGTTTGCGGGTCGATGGCAGGGCGGGTGTCGAAGGTGTTCTTGAAGCCTTGCGTACCCCAGATGAACACGAAGATGGTCAGGATGATCCACGGCATCCACGCCCGCATCACCGCCGGTTTCGCCTCGTTGGCGAAGGTGGCGGTCGGTACGGGTTTTTCGTCGTGCTCGGCGTCGATCTTCGAGTTGTCGACCCGGCCGGACAGGGCGGCAGAGGTGTGCACGGTGGCCGGTTTCCAGACCTTGAGGAAACCGGTCAGGCAGGCCATGGAAATCAGCGCGGCGATCACATCCACCAGCATGGGCCCGTGATAGTTCGACACGAGGAACTGCGGAACGGCAAAACTGACCCCGGCCACCAGGATCGCCGGCCAGATCTCCAGCATCTTGCGCCAGCCGGCGAAGGCCCAGATCAGCCAGAACGGCACCAGCACCGAAAAGAAGGGCAACTGCCGGCCGACCATCATCGACAGCTCCATCTCATCCAGCCCGGTGACCTTGGCCAGGGTGATGATCGGCGTGCCAAGGGCGCCGAATGCCACCGGCGCGGTGTTGGCGATCAGCGCCAGCCCCGAGGCGGCAAGCGGCGAAAAGCCGAGCCCGATGAGAATCGCCCCGGTCACTGCCACCGGCGTACCGAAACCGGCCGCGCCTTCGAAAAACGCACCGAAGCAGAAGGCGATCAGGAGCAATTGCAGGCGCCGGTCATCGGTGATGCGCGCCAGGGAATCTTGCAGCACCTTGAACGAACCGTTCTCGGTGGTCAGGCGGTGCAGGAAGATGATGTTCAACACGATCCAGCCAATCGGCAGCAAACCGTTGGCTGCACCGAACAGCGCTGCGGAACCGGCCATGTTCGCCGGCATGCCGAAGGCGAAGATCGCGATCAGCAAGGCCGAGGCCAGGGCAAGCAGCGCCGCCAGGTGCGCCTTGACATGGAAAAACGCGAGGGACGCCAGCATCACCACCACCGGCACAGCCGCCATGAGCGTTGAAAGCACCGGGTTACCGAACGGATCGTAGACTTGCTGCCAGACCATGTTCCACCTCTGCTTTTTATTGTTGGACGTGCAGATCCCCTGGGGGGAGGTGGCCTTGAGTATAGGTGGCATTGCGCCGCTGTCAGGCCAGGCCCTCCGGTCCAGCGGGGCGGCGCAGTTCCGGGGCCTGAGCTAGCATGGCCAGTAGGGTTTGAATCCAGTCAGGGGAGCAATGCAGTCATGACCGAGCGCCACATTGAGCACAAAGAGACGCTATCGAACGGATGCAAAATCAAAGTCACCGCCGAGATATTGAAAGACGGTTCGTTGGGCATGTTTATCGGTGTCTACAAGCCGGACGGCTCGGTCATCGACGAAAACCACGACCCACGGCCGCACATGCTGGACATGGAGGCGGCGATGGATTGGGGAATCGATATTGCGAGGGGCACTGGCAATAGTCAGCGTACATTGTGAGCGGTTCGCGTCCGTGCCCGGTTGACCGGTGGTCGCCGTCAGAATCCGAAGGCGCGGGCCGAGCTTTTTGCCAGCTCGACATCCAATAGATGCTCGGCCAGCACGTCATTCAAAAAGCGGAACTGATCATTGAGCCCGACCACTTCGTTACTGAAGTGATGATCGGCTGAAGGGATCAGCAATGCTTCGAACTTCTCGTCGAACAGCAGAGTCAACTCTTTACGTGATTCGAATTTCTGCGCGTAGAAATTGCTGCCGAACAGCGGAAAACGCACGGCGAGGGAGACGGTGTGCATCATGATGTTTGCTCCTCGCTCAGGACGTACCAGGCAAACACACTCAATGTGAACGCCGTCAGGGCCAGGCAGGTCAGCAGATGGATCAGCATGAGGTTTCCCTCCGATTCGGGATTTCGTGTTGGCTTGGGATCGATCCTACGCTGACGGTGTGCAAGCGGAAGGCAATCGCGGCGATGGTGAATATCGACGCCAGTGATGGTGGTTTTTGTGCCGTCTGCTCTGGCCCCTTCGCGGGCAAGCCCGCTCCCACACTGTTTTGTGCTTGCCACATGATCCGGGCACGACACGCAACCTGTGGGAGCGGGCTTGCCCGCGAAGAGGGCACTCAAAAGTGCCGCCGACCGTCGGCCAGGCACATGCCGCGACCTATACTTGAATCATGGTTTTCGAGTGCTGGACATCCCGCCCGGTGCACACTTCTGGAAGCCGCCATCTTGAACCTGCGTTCGCTGATCATTGCCGTGCTGGTGGTGTTGGCAGGGTGCGCCACGCCGCCCCGTGCGCCGGTGGAAGTGGCCCCGGTCATCGTTCCCGCCAGTACCTGGCAACAGGTGGACCGGGAGATCGTCGCCGCGTCGCAGTCGGCCACCGAACAGACCCGAATCTACGCCCGTGGCGCCATGGAATACTGGCGCACGCGGGTCTATGAACTGACCGAAGAAAATTTCATTCCGTGGTTCAGCAGCTACTGGACCCAGGAATGGCTGTCGATGAAGGTCAGCTGGTACACCATCAGTGCCAAGGGTGAGCAGGATGCCTCGGCCAAACGCCTGGCGGCGTACCTGCTCGAGGCCTATCAGGAGAAGGTCCTGGCCCCGGTGGCGGCGGAAATCGATCCCGATGCGATTCTTGGCCTGGCAGCGGCATTCTACGTCGACATCCTCAAGGAAGAACTACAGAAAATCTCCACCCGCCACGGCGTGCCGATGGCCCAGCTCAACGGGCGCATCCAGAAAATCCCGGCCATTGCCCTCGGGCCACCGCCGGCGCGGGACGCCTCGTTGTACCAGGTCGTGCACACTGAATCATTGACCACATTGCCGGCCTACGCCGCGTTGCTCGACAAAATCCACAAGGCCGGCGGTGACCGGGGCGTGGGGTCGACCGACACCGCGATGGCGCCGGTGGCCAAGCGTGCCAGCCAGCGCATGGAAGCCGAGATGGCCCCGCGCGGGGCCGCCAGTGCCGTGGCCGCCGCTGCCGGGAAACTCGCTGGCGGATTGATCACCGTCGGTGTGGCGGGCATTCGCGCGATCATTCAGGCCAATGACAGGCCCGACAGCGAGGCACTGATCCGCAGCAGCCTGGGCAACACCTTCGACAAGGCCTGGATCAAGCTGGTGCAGAATCCGACCACCGGTGTCATGGCCGGCACGCTTTACATGGCGGGGCAGATCGAAGGGAGTCTGGGCGGCGGCGCACAACCGCCGGTCGGTTTGAGTGCCGGCACTGTCGATTTGACGCCGGTGCAACCGACTACCCAGCAGAACACCCCATGACCCAAGGAGAATCACTCATGTCTTATGTCGATGGTTTTATCGCTGCCGTACCCACCGCCCACCGTGGGCAATACCTTAAACACGCGGAAATCGCCGCCTCGGTCTTCAAGGAAAACGGTGCCTTGAGCGTGGTCGAATGCTGGGGCGAGGACGTGCCGGAAGGCAAGGTCACCTCGTTCCCGATGTCGGTGAAGCTCAAGGAGGGCGAAACCGTTGCCTTCGGCTGGATCATCTGGCCGGACAAGGCCACCCGCAATGCCGGGATGGACAAGATGATGCAGGATCCGCGCATGAAGCCGGACGTCAATCCGATGCCCTTCGATGGCCAACGCATGGTGTACGGCGGGTTTGAAGTACTTCTCACGGCTTGATGCCGGACGCGGGATCACTCCGGCGTCGGGGTGGTCCTGCAACTCTTGCGCTGGCGGATCTCGTCATCCGTCGGCCGCTCGTGGATGAATTCGAAGCGCGGCTCACCTTCGCTGTAATGCACCAGCCAGCCCCACTCCAGCTGGAGTTCATCCTGACCTGGCGCGGGCGGTCTGGCCCACCATGGCTCTTTGCTGATGATCTGTCGCATGGTCCCCCTCCGGTCTGCAGGTTGCCAAAACTATAACGCGCCTGGCGGACGTTGCCAGAAATCCGCTGGCCGGCAGGCGGCTGTTGAGTACACTCAGACAGTCTTCCCACAAGGAGTGCGGCATGAACGACGAAACCCGCGAGCCGATCAAGCGACTGTTCTTTGCGCTGGACTGCGCCCCGGCCCAGCGTCGGGAGATCGCCCAGTGGCGCAGCGCGCTGCAGCTGCGCAACGGACGACCGGTGCCGGCGGACAACTTTCACCTGACGCTGAAATTTTTGGGCGCGGTGGGTGTGGCGCAGATCGCCGAGCTCTGCACCGCTGCGGCGTCCATCCGCATGCCGGGCGAGCGCTTGACGGTGGTGCTTGACCGGCTGGACGTATGGCGCAGGGCAGGGGCGTTGGTGCTCGCGCCGCAGCAGGCGCCCCCGGCATTGCTGCGTCTGGTGTATGCCCTGGAACAGGCGATGTTGCCGTTCGGGCTGGAGGAGGCCCCAAAGGAATATCGACCGCACCTGACCCTGGCGCGGGACTATCGGGCGCCGGTGCCGGAGTCGCCGACCGCGCCGCAATTCTTCCTGCGTGCCGCGCGCTTCACCCTGTTCGAATCCCACAAGGGCCGCTATCGGGCGCTGGCCGAATGGCCGTTGCTTGATCCCCCATAAAAAAAGGCGCCCGAGGGCGCCAAATTCACCTGAACCGAGGGAGCCAGGTGAGGCCGTTCTACTTGCAGGAGAGGCAGCGGTGGTAAGGCGCTGCGTGAACGGAAAAGGTTTGAACATCCAACACATCAATCGGTGTAGGAGCTGCCGCAGGCTGCGATCTTTTGATCTTGCTCTTCAAAATCAAGATCAAAAGATCGCAGCCTGCGGCAGCTCCTACAAAAGCGGGTGGATTACTGGCCGAGTTTCACCTTGGTCCAGCCACGGGTCATGATTCGCTGGATGGCGATCGGCTGGTCCGGTACGGCATAGAGCGTGGCCATCACCGCTTCCGACGGGTAGGAACCCGGATCGTTGCGGATCGCTTCATCGACCAGTGGCGTGGCCGCCGCGTTGGCGTTGCTGTAGCCGATGTTGTTGGTGATGTCGGCGATCACGTCGGGGCGCATCAGGAAGTTCATGAACAGGTACGCGTTCTCGACGTTGGCGGCATCGCGCGGGATCGCGAGCATGTCGTAGAAACTGGCGGCGCCTTCTTTCGGGATGCTGTAGTCGATCTTCACCTTGTCCCCGGCTTCCTGGGCGCGGGCCTTGGCCTGCAGCACGTCGCCGGAGTAACCGACGGCCACGCAGATGTTGCCGTTGGCCAGGTCCGAGATGTATTTCGACGAATGGAAGTACGCCACGTTCGGGCGAATCTTCATGAACAGCGCCTCGGCTTGGGCGATGTGCTGTTTGTCCTGATCGTTCACCGGGTAGCCCAGGTAGTGCAGGGCGGTCGGGATCATTTCGGTCGGCGAGTCGAGGAAGCTGATGCCGCAGGCCTTGAGCTTCTCGGCGTTTTCCGGTTTGAACAGCAGGTCCCAGGAGTTGGTCGGGGCGTTGGCGCCGAGCACTTCCTTGACCTTGGCCGGGTTGAAACCGATGCCGATCGAGCCCCACATGTACGGGATGGCGTGAGCGTTGTCGGGATCGCTCGCGGAGGCGTTTTTCAGCAGCACCGCATTGAGGTTGTTCCAGTTCGGCAGCTTCGACTTGTCCAGCGTCTGGTAGACGCCGGCCTTGATCTGCTTGGCCAGGAAACTGTTGGACGGCACGACGATGTCGTAGCCGGATTTGCCCGCCAGCAGGCGCGCCTCGAGGGTTTCGTTGCTGTCGAACACATCGTAGGTCACCTGGATGCCGGTCTCGTCTTCGAACTTCTTGACGGTGTCCGGGCCAATGTAATCCGACCAGTTGTAGACGCGCAGAACCTTGTCATTGGCCTGGGCGCCAGTGGCGATCGCGCCCAATAAGGACAGTGTCAGCAGAGTCCTGCCAAACATTTTCATCGGTACAACTCCATTTCTTTTTTATTCAAAAACACAAAACAAAATCACAGTGAATCTGTGGCGAGGGGGCTTGCCCCCGTTCGGCTGCGCAGCAGTCGTAAAACCAGCGAGTGCGGTGAAACTGAAACACCGCGGTTTCCGGTTTTGGGGCCGCTTCGCGACCCAACGGGGGCAAGCCCCCTCGCCACAGTTAATTCAGCAGCGGCTTAGGCGGTGGCCGCCGCCATCTGCTTTTTCGGTTGTTGCCAGGATTCGCTGGCGGTCTGGTCCATGGCTTCCTGGATCGCGCGTTTGCGGGTGGCTTCGGCACGGCGGCTGAAGTACCAGACCATGAAGGTCACGATCGACACCGCCAACAGGATCAGGCTGGCCACGGCGTTGATCTCGGGCTTGACCCCCAGACGTACCGCCGAGAACACTTCCATCGGCAGGGTCGTGGAACCCGGGCCGGAGACGAAGCTCGCCAGCACCAGGTCATCCAGCGACAGGGCGAACGACATCATGCCGCCGGCCGCCAGTGATGGCGCGATCATCGGGATGGTGATCAGGAAAAACACCTTGAACGGTTTCGCCCCCAGGTCCATGGCCGCTTCCTCGATGGACAGGTCCAGCTCGCGAAGGCGGGCGGAGACTACCACCGCAACATAAGCGGCACAAAACGTGGTGTGGGCGATCCAGATGGTGACGATGCCGCGTTCCTGCGGCCAGCCGATCAACTGCGCCATGGCCACGAACAGCAGCAACAGCGACAGACCGGTGATCACCTCAGGCATCACCAACGGCGCGGTGACCAGGCCACCGAACAGGGTGCGACCCTTGAAGCGGGTGACGCGGGTCAGCACGAACGCTGCCAGGGTACCCAGCGCCACCGCCGCGATGGCGGTGTAGCAGGCGATTTCCAGCGAGCGCACCACCGAGCCCATCAGTTGCGAGTTGTCGAGCAGGCCGGCGTACCACTTGAACGACCAGCCACCCCACACCGTCACCAGCTTGGAGGCGTTGAACGAGTAGATCACCAGGATCAGCATCGGCAGGTAGATAAACGACAGGCCGAAAATCAGCATGAACTTTGAAAATCCGAAGCGTTTCATCCCCGTGCCTCCATCTCTTTGGCCTGACTGCGGTTGAACAGCAGAATCGGCACAATCAGGATCAACAGCATCACCACCGCCAGGGCAGACGCCACCGGCCAGTCGCGGTTGTTGAAGAACTCTTGCCACAACACACGGCCGATCATCAGGGTTTCCGGACCGCCCAGCAGTTCCGGAATCACGAACTCACCGACCACCGGAATGAACACCAGCATGCAGCCGGCGATGATGCCGTTCTTGGCCAGCGGCACGGTGATTTTCCAGAAGCTGTTGAAGGTGCTCGAACCCAGGTCCGACGCCGCTTCCAGCAGGCTCTGGTCATGCTTGACCAGGTTGGCGTACAGCGGCAGCACCATGAACGGCAGGTACGCATACACCACGCCGATATAAACAGCGGTGTTGGTGTTGAGGATCTCGATCGGTGCCGACGTCAATCCGGTCCACATCAGGAACGCGTTGAGCAGGCCGTTGTTGCTGAGGATGCCCATCCACGCATACACACGGATCAGGATCGCGGTCCAGGTCGGCATCATGATCAGCAGCATCAGCACGTTCTGCGCTTCCTTGCTGGCCTTGGTGATGGCGTAGGCCATCGGAAAACCGATCACCAGGCACATCAGGGTGCTGAACAGCGCGACCTTCAACGAACCGAGATAAGCCGAGAGGTACAGCTCGTCCTGGCCCAGCAAGGTGTAGTTGCCGATGTTGAGCAACAGCTGGAATTTCTGCTCGGCGTAGGTGTAGATCTCCGAGTAGGGCGGAATGGCCAGGGCTGCTTCCGAGAAGCTGATCTTCATCACCAGGAAGAACGGCAGCATGAAGAACAGAAACAGCCAGATGAATGGAATCCCGATGACGAACTTGCGCCCGCTGGGGACCAGTCTCAGAAATTGCTGATTGAAGGTTTTCATGCGCGCAGTACCACGCCGCTGTCGTCTTCCCACCACACGTAGACCTGATCGTCCCAGGTCGGACGTGCACCACGGCGTTCGGCGTTGGCCATGAACGACTGGACGATCTTGCCGCCAGGCAACTCGACGTAGAACACCGAGTGGCCGCCGAGGTAGGCAATGTCATGCACCTTGCCGCTGGACCAGTTGTAGCGGTTGTCCGGCTTGACGGTGCTGACCAGCAGTTTTTCCGGGCGGATCGCGTAGGTGATCGACTTGTCCTGCACCGAGGTGCTGACGCCGTGACCGACGTAGATCTTCTGCTCCAGGTCCGGGCTGTGGATGATCGCGTGACCTTCCAGGTCTTCTACCACGGTGCCTTCGAAAGCGTTCACGTTGCCGATGAATTCGCACACCATGCGGCTGACCGGTGCTTCATAGATGTCGACCGGGCTGCCGATCTGGGCGATCCAGCCCAGGTGCATGATCGCGATGCGCTGGGCCATGGTCATGGCCTCTTCCTGGTCGTGGGTCACCATCACGCAGGTCACGCCCACGCGCTCGATGATTTCCACCAGCTCCAACTGCATTTGCGAGCGCAGCTTTTTATCCAGGGCGCCCATCGGTTCGTCGAGCAGCAGCAGCTTCGGACGCTTGGCCAGGGAACGGGCCAGGGCCACGCGCTGACGCTGGCCGCCGGACAGTTGGTGCGGCTTGCGCTTGGCGTACTGGGTCATGTGCACCAGGCGCAGCATCTCCTGCACCCGGGCTTCGATCTCGGCCGCTGGCAAACGGTCCTGCTTGAGGCCGAAGGCGATGTTCTGCGCCACCGTCATGTGCGGGAACAAGGCGTAGGACTGGAACATCATGTTGATCGGTCGTTCGTACGGCGGCATGTCGGTGATATCGACACCGTCGAGCAGAATCCGGCCTTCGGTCGGGCGCTCGAAACCGGCGAGCATGCGCAGCAGGGTCGATTTGCCGGAGCCGGAACCACCGAGCAGGGCGAAGATTTCACCCTGGTGGATTTCC
This sequence comes from Pseudomonas sp. B1(2018), assembly GCF_003097365.1. Lineage (NCBI taxonomy): Bacteria > Pseudomonadati > Pseudomonadota > Gammaproteobacteria > Pseudomonadales > Pseudomonadaceae > Pseudomonas > Pseudomonas sp. B1(2018). Next base: position 43,060 of record NZ_PYUK01000027.1, on the reverse strand, counting down.
AGGGACACATCGTCCACTGCGGTGGTTTCGTCGAATTTCTTGGTGACGCGATCGACTTTCACCAGGACCTTCTTCGGTGCCTGGTGACCTTCAATAGCCTTCCTGTAAATGCTGGAGGCGTTTGCCATGTGAAACTCCCAACAGGTTTCAGTCGCCCGGCCAACACGGCCCGGCTTAATAGTGGATTGCAAACCCGTACCGGGGACTTCGGTCAGAACGCAGACCCTGTGGGAGCGAGCTTGCTCGCGATGAGGCAGCCACATTCAACATTGATGGTGACTGTTCTACCGCTATCGCGAGCAAGCTCGCTCCCACAGGGATTTGCGTTTGCTGATCGAACTCACCCATACCGTTCGGGTTTATTCGGCGCCGCCATCCTGGCTGCCTGGTCGTACTTGTTGTTATTGCAGTGTGTTGTTATCGCGAACGGGACGCGCAAAAGCGCCCGCCCGCTCGCGTTGGGCAGTCAATCGTTGAATGTGGGTGCCGGGTCGTCAGCTCGAGTGACGCAGCGCCGCCCGTTGCCGGCAGGCTTCGCCGAACGCCTGGAAAATACTCAAGTAAGGCGGGTTGTTCAGAACCTGCCATTCCGGGTGCCATTGCACGCCGAGGGCGAAGGCCTGGCTGTGCTCGACCGAGATCGCCTCGATCAGGCCATCGGGTGCGACGGCTTCGGCGCGCAGGCCGGGCGCGAGGCGGTCGATGCCCTGGCTGTGGATCGAGTTGACCTGGAACACCGGTGGCAGGTCCAGGGCTTCGAACACACCACCGGGCTGCACATTCACCGCATGGGCGGGAGCGTATTGCACGGCCAGGTCCGGGTGGTTGGCCTCGCGGTGGTCGAGGAAGCCGGGAAGTTCATGGACTTTCTGATGCAGGCTGCCACCGAACGCCACGTTCATTTCCTGGAAGCCGCGGCAGATGCCGAGCACCGGAACGCCGGCAGCGATGGCTGCGCGGATCAGTGGCAGGGTGGTGCGGTCCCGTTGCGGATCGTGTTCCGTGCCGGGGGCGCTGTCGGGGCCTTGATAGTGGAAAGGTTCCACGTTCGACGGCGAGCCGGTCAGCAACAGACCGTCGAGCTGCGGCAGCAGGTCATCGATTTCGGTCAGGTCGCCTAAGGAAGGAATAACGACAGGCAGCCCCAGCGCCGCAACGCTGACAGCACGCAAGTACTTGTCGCCGCTGATGTGGTAGGGGTGCAGGCCAATCTGTTTGACGCATGCAGTAACGCCGATCAATGGCTTGAATGCCATTTTTATCACCTCGAAGTTTCACACTTGAACGAGCTTTTCCGGAGCTTAGCCTTGTTGATTTTAATTAACAACTCTCATGTAAAAAATTCTAAACGCCGCACGTCCGATCTTCAGGATTTACGCGTGTTTGAGGGCGTATCTGGCACTCTCGTCCTTCTGAGAGGCCCGAAAATAAACGTTGAAAGGCCAGGTGTTCGCTATTGACTTCACTTTGCCTTTCGGATTGACTGGGCTCGTGAAAGGGCGGTGAACATAATAATTAACAGTAAAAAATAGGTGCATCATGTCGGTCCCTCTGCGTACCGTTCAACTCAACGAAGCAAACGCATTCCTTAAGAAATATCCTGAGGTTTTGTACGTCGACCTTCTGATTGCGGATATGAACGGTGTGGTGCGCGGCAAGCGCATCGAGCGCACCAGTCTTCATAAGGTTTACGAGAAAGGCATCAACCTGCCGGCGTCTCTGTTTGCTCTGGACATCAATGGCTCCACGGTGGAAAGCACCGGCCTGGGTCTGGACATCGGCGACTCCGACCGGATCTGCTACCCCATCCCGGGCACCCTGAGCATCGAACCCTGGCAGAAGCGCCCGACTGCGCAACTGCTGATGACCATGCACGAACTCGAAGGCGAGCCCTTCTTCGCCGACCCGCGTGAAGTGCTGGCCAATGTCGTGCGCAAGTTCGACGACTTGGGCCTGACCATCTGCGCCGCGTTCGAACTGGAGTTCTACCTGATCGACCAGGACAACGTGAACGGTCGTCCGCAATCGCCGCGTTCGCCGGTATCGGGCAAGCGTCCGATGTCGACCCAGGTGTACCTGATCGACGACCTCGACGAATACGTCGACTGCCTGCAAGACATCCTCGAAGGCGCGAAAGAGCAGGGCATCCCGGCTGACGCCATCGTCAAGGAAAGCGCCCCGGCGCAATTCGAAGTCAACCTGCATCACGTGGCTGACCCGATCAAGGCCTGCGACTACGCGGTCCTGCTCAAGCGTCTGGTGAAGAACATCGCCTACGACCACGAGATGGACACCACCTTCATGGCCAAGCCGTATCCGGGCCAGGCGGGCAACGGTCTGCACGTGCACATTTCGATTCTCGACAAAGAAGGCAACAACATCTTTGCCAGCGAGGATCCCGAGCAGAACGCCGCGCTGCGACACGCGATCGGCGGTGTGCTCGAGACCCTGCCGGCGCAGATGGCGTTCCTCTGCCCGAACGTCAACTCGTACCGTCGTTTCGGCGCACAGTTCTATGTACCGAACTCGCCGAGCTGGGGCATCGACAACCGCACCGTGGCCGTGCGCGTACCGACCGGATCAAAGGACGCCGTGCGCATCGAACACCGCGTGGCCGGTGCCGACGCCAACCCGTACCTGTTGATGGCTTCGGTATTGGCCGGCGTGCACCACGGCCTGACCAACCAGATCGAGCCGGGCGCCCCGGTGGAAGGCAACAGCTACGAGCAGAACGAGCAAAGCCTGCCGAACAACCTGCGCGATGCCCTGCGCGAGCTGGACGACAGCGAAGTCATGGCGCGCTACATCGACCCGATGTACATCGACGTGTTCGTGGCGTGCAAGGAAAGCGAGCTGGCCGAGTTCGAGAACTCCATCTCCGACCTTGAGTACAACTGGTACTTGCACACCGTCTGACAAACAGCCACCCGCACGGGTGGCTAACCCTGTAGGAGCTGCCGAAGGCTGCGATCTTTTGACTTTTGTTTTCAAGATCAAAAGATCGCAGCCTTCGGCAGCTCCTACAGGGATCGGGTTTCAAGTTTTTGATTGAGGGCATTCAGCCCGACGGTCACCTAATTCCCCTGCGTCGAGTCACAACCATGACAAACACTCGCAGCGATTGGGAGCAACGCTTCCAGTCCCTCTCCATTGAAGGTCGCGCATTCATTGACGGCCAATACTGCGCGGCCGCCAGTGGCGCCACGTTCGAATGCATCAGCCCCGTGGACGGCCGCTTCCTGGCGAACGTCGCGAGCACCGACGAAGCCGACGCCAATGTGGCGGTCGCCGTGGCGCGCCGCACCTTCGAATCCGGTGTGTGGGCCAACCTGGCCCCGGCCGAGCGCAAGCGCATCCTGATCCGTTTCGCCGACCTGATCCTGGCGAACCAGGAAGAGCTGGCCCTGCTCGAAACCCTCGACATGGGCAAGCCGATCAGCGATTCCATGAGCATCGACATTCCGGCGACCGCCAACGCGATCCGCTGGACCGCCGAAGCCATCGACAAGATCTACGACGAAGTCGCCGCCACGCCCCACGATCAACTGGGCCTGGTGACGCGCGAAGCGGCCGGCGTGGTCGCGGCCATCGTGCCGTGGAACTTCCCGCTGATCATGGCCAGCTGGAAATTCGCCCCGGCCCTGGCGATGGGCAACTCGTTCATCCTCAAGCCTTCGGAAAAGTCGCCGCTGACCGCGATCCGCATCGCGCAGCTGGCACTCGATGCCGGCATCCCGAAAGGCGTGTTCAACGTCCTGCCGGGTTACGGCCACACCGTGGGCAAGGCGCTGGCCTTGCACATGGATGTCGACGTGCTGGCCTTCACCGGCTCCACGGCGATTGCCAAGCAGCTGATGATCTACGCCGGGCAAAGCAACATGAAACGCGTCTGGGCCGAAGCCGGGGGCAAGAGCGCGAACGTGGTGTTCGCCGATGCGCCGGATCTGCGCGCGGCAGCACAGGCAGCGGCCAGCGGCATCGCCTTCAACCAGGGCGAAGTCTGCACCGCCGGTTCGCGCCTGCTGGTGGAGCGTTCGATTCGCGAGCAGTTCATGCCATTGCTGGTAGAAGCCTTGCAAGCCTGGAAGCCGGGCCACGCGCTCGATCCTGCGACCACCGTTGGCGCGGTCGTCGACCAGCGTCAACTGGACAACGTGCTGCGCTACATCGGCATCGGCAAGGAGCAGGGCGCCAAACTGATCGCCGGCGGCAGCCGCACCCTCGAAGACACCGGTGGCCAGTACGTGGAACCGACGATTTTCGACGGCGTGACCAACGCCATGACCATCGCCCGGGAAGAAATCTTCGGCCCGGTGCTGTCGGTCATCACCTTCGACACTGCCGAAGAAGCCCTGGCGATTGCCAACGACAGCATCTTCGGCCTGGCCGCCGGCGTCTGGACCCGCAACCTGAGCAAGGCCCACACCTTCGCCCGTGGCCTGCGTGCCGGCAGCGTCTGGGTCAACCAGTACGACGGCGGCGACATGACCGCGCCGTTCGGCGGGTACAAGCAGTCGGGTAACGGTCGGGACAAATCGCTGCATGCGTTCGACAAGTACACCGAACTCAAAGCGACCTGGATCAAGCTCTAACAACAATAAAGCGGCGGTCGCCGGCAACCTGCGGCGGCCATCGGAGAAACTTATGAAACACAGCTCCAGCAATCAACAGCATGTAAACAGCTACTACGCCGCCACCCGCAACTTCACCGGCGATTTCCCGGTGCTGGAAGGGGCGGTGGACTGTGATGTCTGCGTGATCGGCGCCGGCTACACCGGCCTGTCCTCGGCGCTGTTCCTCGCCGAAGCGGGCTACAGCGTGACCGTGCTCGAAGCGGCCAAAGTCGGCTTCGGCGCCAGCGGTCGCAACGGCGGCCAACTGGTCAACTCCTACAGCCGCGACGTCGATGTCATCGAAGAGCGCTACGGCGACAAGACCGCCGAAGTGCTCGGCAGCATGATTTTCGAAGGCGCCGACATCATTCGTCAGCGCATACAGCACTACGACATCCAGTGCGATTACCGTCCCGGCGGCATCTTCGCGGCGATGAACAAGAAGCAACTCAAGGGCCTGGCCGAACAGAAGAAAAGCTGGGAGCGCTACGGCAACAAGAACCTGACACTGCTCGGCGAAGCCGACATCAAGCGCGAAGTGGGTTCCGATGCGTACGTCGGCGGCCTGCTGGACATGCAGGGCGGTCACATTCACCCGCTGAACCTGGCCCTCGGCGAAGCCTCGGCGATCATCGGCCTGGGCGGCAAGATCTACGAGCAATCGGCGGCGGTGGAAATCACCTACGGCGAGCCGATCACCGTGCGCACTGCCAAAGGCGTGGTGAAGGCCAAGTACCTGCTGATCGCGGGTAACGCCTACCTGCCGCAGGGTCTGGATAACCGCGTGACCAGCAAGAGCATGCCGTGCGGTTCGCAGATCGTCGTCACCGAGCCGTTGTCGGAAAAGCAGGCCCGCAGCCTGATCAAGAACAACTACTGCGTCGAAGACTGCAACTACCTGCTCGACTACTACCGCCTGACGGCGGACAACCGCCTGCTGTACGGCGGTGGCGTAGTCTACGGTGCGCGTGAACCGAACGACATCGAGCAACTGATCCGCCCGAAAATCCTCAAGACCTTCCCGCAATTGAAGGATGTGAAGATCGACTACCGCTGGACCGGCAACTTCCTGCTGACCATGTCGCGCATGCCGCAATTCGGCCGTATCGAGAAAAACGCCTACTACATGCAGGGCTACAGCGGCCACGGCGTTACCTGCTCGCACCTGGCCGGCAAACTGATCTCGGAAATGATCCGTGGCGACGCCGAGCGTTTCGACGCGTTTGCCTCCTTGCCGCACATGCCGATGATCGGCGGGCGCACCTTCTCGGCACCGCTGACCGCCATGGGCGCGGTGTACTACTCGCTGCGCGACCGTTTCGGCATCTAAGCTTTACCTCGCCGGCGGCCATCCCCAGGGATGCCGCCGGATTTTTCAAGCACTGCAACCTTTGTAGGAGCTGCCGAAGGCTGCGATCATTTGATATTGCTTTTAAAGATCAAAAGATAGAAGCCTTCGGGAGCTCCGACAGCAACACCCACAAACGTGATTTAATAGCCGCCTTTCACGGTTCAGGGACAGGAGAACGGCAAGATCAGCGCCTGTTTTCCACCCCCATTACCCTTAAGTCGTTCTCACATAAGGCTGTCATGGACACGGGCTCACGACTCAAATTAGTACGCGAAAGCTACAAACTGTCCCAGCGCGAGCTGGCCCGGCGTAGCGGCGTCACCAATGCAACCATCTCCCTGATCGAACAGAATCGGGTCAGTCCTTCCGTCAGCTCCCTGAAGAAACTGCTGGAGGGCATCCCCATGTCCCTGGCCGACTTCTTCACCTTCGATCAGCCACCCCGTGAACACCAGTACGTCTTCCGCGCCAACGAACAGCCCGACCTCGGCCGCCACGGCCTGCGCCTGCTGCTGATCGGCGCGTCCGTACCGAGCCGGCAGATGCGCCTGCTGCGCGAGCAATACGCACCGGGCGCCAGCTCCGGCGAAGAGCCGATCGTGCATTCCGAAGGCGAGGAGTGCGGGCTGGTGACACGGGGTACGGTTGAGTTGACCGTGGATGGCCAGGTGAGTGTGCTGAACGCCGGGGATGGTTATTACTTCCCGACGACCTTGCCGCATCGGTTTCGCAATATCGGGGCGGATGAGGCGGAGATCATCAGCGCGAATACGCCGGCGAACTTCTGATCAGGGTCAGAAACGCTTCATTGGTCGTGGCCAAAGAAATCCGATGCCTGCTCAGGCATCGGATTTTTTATGCCATCAGGCAGCCTTGGTCAAAAGCGCAGCGAATTTACGCTTGGCATCCTCGACTGCGTCGGCAATGTCACGGGCGGCATTGCTCGATTCGGTGCGATAGGTTTCGGTCAGTTCGTTCATGTCGGTCTGGAAGCTCAGGGTCGCATCGGCCAGCGCGCGAACCGAGTCGACCTTGATAGTCGAACCGTAGCTGGCCTTGACTGCCGCTTCAAGTTGCTGATTACCGGTTGCTCCCAGGGCTTCCAGGGCCTTGCCAATACCGTCGGTAGTGGCGTTCAGCGTGTGGGTGGCCTCAGCCAGGCCGCTGTTGCTGGTGAAGGAAACGGCAAGGCCGGTCAGCACGACTTCGTTGGTGGAGAAGAACGAGACCATGCGCTGATACTGGCGCTCCTTGATGACATGCACCTGGTTGATCCGGGCGAAGACCATTTCGGCGGTGTTGTAGCCAACCTTGAGGTCATCGGCGATGTCCTTGACGATCTGGTAGCGCTTGTCTTCGTCTTGCAAGGCGCGAACGGCTTCGTCACGGCGCAGCTCCAGGGCGGCGCGCCGGGCGGGCTCCTGAGCCTCGGCAGCGGTCACTTGAGTATTGGCCTCGTTCAACGCCAGAGTCCGTTGCTCCAGGGCCTTGCCGGCCAAGGCGAGAACCTGCTGGGCATCGACCTCGGCGGCTTTCATGGCCATCCGGAAGTCCATGTAAGCCTCCAGGATCACGGTTTCACGGGCGATCTGGTCGTTGGCCGACTCGCACACCTGAAGGTAGTTCGTGCGGATGTCATTGAAGCGGTCGGGGATGGAGCCACGGCGCAGATTCATCCAGCTCAACTTGAGCTTTTCCGTGGTGTCCAGGCGCCCGTCGTCCATCCACCCGGCCATCGCGGCCGCGTCTTCACGAATCGAGGTGAAACTCTGGGTGATGTCCATGAACCGCGTGGAGATGTCCATGCCCTCGATCTGTTCCCGGACCATGCTATTGAAGGCCGTTGACTGCTGCAGGACCGAAGCGATGGACGTGACTTTAGTGGTGTCGTACTCGGCCACACGGTCCAGAAGCACCAGCACCGGCGCATTCTGCACGGGTTGAAAGAGATTGATGCCGATGGTGCGCAGGCCAGTGAGCGCTCGTTCCAGGTAATTGCTCATCGAATGTCCTTTCGTGATGTTTTCAGTACAAATCAAAATGAGGGACGGCATGCAGGCGCATCCAGCCAGGCGCTGCAAATCCTAACGGGGGCGTTTGCGCCGCAGTTCCTCGTTGCGTTCCTGCATCGCCAGCAGCATCAGTTCGTTCTGGCGGTTGGCCGCATAGTTGATGCGCTTGGCCAGCATGCCGTCCAGCCAGCGCTGGTAGAAGTTGTAAGGGTACTGCTCGGTGCCAAAACCCCGCTCGCGCAGGAATACATAAGCTTCGTTGGCGTTGTAGGCGCTCAGTTTTTCCCGGCATTCCTGGCGTATGTCTTCATAATCTTTTTTTGTTTGCTGCGCAGGTTCTTTCGAGGCCGGAACATCCTGGCGCGATGCCTGATCGTGGCTGGTAAATGTCATTGCATGACCCTTTGAGTATCATTTGAAGTTGGCTGGCAACCCGCATTGGGTGTGACCATCAATACCGCGACCAATAACCTGCCACCTTGAGTCGCTTGATCAGCAGACTGATTTTTTTCTCGGCGGCGTCCGAGTCGCCACGCTTTAAATCCGCCTCGATATCGTGGATGTTCCCCTGCAATTCAGTGCGTACTTCATTGGGAATCGATGGGTCTTCCACGCGCCTTTTCACGGTGTAGTAACGCGAGGTCTGGAGCTTGAGCAGATCGGTGGTAGCGAACAGTTCGCTACCGAGGTCCATTTTGCTGGCGAACGCGGCCTGGAAGCTGTCATAGTCGTCAACGCGTGCCAGTTGCTGGTCGAGTTCAGCCAGGCGGTCATCCAGGCCGCTCGATTGTGCAATCGCGGCTGCCCGACCCGGATCCTGGAGCATTGCCTTGATCCCCTGGCGTATGTTGAGAACCCCGCTTGCGTATCCCATGTCTCTCTCTGCTGCGTACAGTGCGCGGTTGATCCTGAGTTTTTCCTGCTCCAGCGCCTCGACTTGTGGTGCGAGAGTGTCCACGTTGTCGCGGGTAATCGGTTCGGCTTGACCGATGTCCGTGCGTATATCGCCTACCGGCAGTGTTTGTTCGGCGCGATGAAGCAGCCGGCTGGCGTTTGCGTCCGGCTCTGCTGCATTCCTTCTCAGCAAATCCACCAGCTTTTTGCGCTGAACGTCCAGTTGTTTGGATGTTTCGTTTAGATCCTGCCGCAGGATGTAGGCAGCGTTGGTGACTTCGCGCACTTTTGTATTGGAATCAATAGTGGAATTGCAACTCTGAACCAGCGTGGTGATCCCTGCCGCCAGCGCCACCGCGATCACCCATCGCCGCGAGAATAATTTTTTTCCATGCAGGGACAACAGAGGGCGATTGGCAAGCGTGCGGACCAGCCAGGTGTCGAAGCTGTTGAGCTGCGGGAGTTCAAACATCAGGCGATGGGCGAAGAATTGATGAACACCTTGCTCGATCAGCTCATCATCGAATTCAAGATTGTTGCTTTGATAGTAAGCGCGGATGTGTCCGGCGATGTCCGCACGACGCCGTGGAAGGTCGAGGTGTTCCTGAACCTGTTTCTGTTGATGGCGCAACTCATCGACCAGTGCCATCGCCCCCATTTGATCGGTGAGTGAAATGTTGCTCATCGAGTCTCCTTTCGTGATGTATTCAGTACCGGTCGAAACCAGGTGTTTGGACTGCAGCGGTACTTTTTGCGGATCTAGCTGCGTGCCTGCGTCGACACGACTGCCCGCTCTGTGATGTGGTTGCGTTCAGTTTGACCGAAGCGAGTGCGGTAGCCGGCGCTTTTCGTGGTTTCAATCAACGCATTGATCTTCTTCTCCGCGGCATCTGCGTCGCTTCTTTCGAGGTCGGCCTCGATCTGGCTGCTGATCCTGTCCAGTTCCCGGCGGATATCACTCGGGATGGACTGGGACGCAAGGAGGCTTTTCAGTTCCTTGTAGCGACGGGTCTGGAGCTGTAGCAAGTCTGTGCCGGACAGGTCACGCCCCAACTCACTGTAGGTCGAATAGGCATCATCGTAAGTGGTCTGATTGTCGACGCGTTCGAGCAACTGATCGAGTTCAGCCAAGCGTTGATCCAGGTTGCTGGATTGCTTGATGGCTGCTGCCCGATTCGGGTCCTGCAGCATCTGCGTGATCCCAAGGCGAATCCACAGGACTCCCCGGGCCAGCTTCAGGTTTTCCTGTACAGCGGGGAGGGCGCCCCAGATCGCGTCCCGTTTCACATGGAGTGAATCGAGCTCTGACAAGAGGGCATCCACGTTGTCGCGAGTCACCGGTCCGGCGATATTGATGTTTGTCCGGATATCGCCCGCAGGGAGAGCGTTTTGTGCGCGCTGAAGAAGGCGACTGACGGTTTCGTCCGGTTTTTCGGCGTTGCTTTTCTGCAATTGCTGCAGTTCAGCGCGCACCTTCTCTACTTGCCTGTAAAGCTCGTCGTAACTTTGGTCGATACCGATGGAGTCAAGGGTAACGTTTTTAAGTTTCTCCTGATAATCAATAAAGCTGCTGCAGCGCTGGATCAGCAGGGCGACCGCTGCCAGTACAGCCAGCTTGATCAGCCGTCGCCGAGGGAGCAGCGCCTTGATGCGACTGCGCTTGAGGTCACGGTTGGTCAGGTTTTTGACCAGCCAGGCATCGAAGCCTGTGAGTTGCGGCTCATCGAAAGCCAGGCGCCAGGAGAAGAATTGGTGAACGCCTTGCTCGACCAGGTCATCATCGAAGGCGATGTTATTGCTCTGGTAATAGGCGCGAATACGCTTCTGGATTTCCGCACGGCGTCGCGGCAGATCGAGATGATCCTGGACATGCCTTTGCTGACGACGCAGTTCATCGACAAAGGCCATGGCTGCCATGTGCTCTGAGAGTGGAATGCTGCTCATCAGGCGCAGGCCTTGTGCGGGTGACCCTGGCCATGGTGTCTGATGTTGTTGCAGCCGGTATGGGTGTGCCCGTCAGGTGCCCGCAAAACAGCAACGATCAGTCTCATTACACACGTCCTTGATAAGCCAGGAAACAGCCAGGCATTGATTGATTTCGGTTGTTGGTTGGGGGTGATGTCATGTCGACATCAAATTATACGGAAGTTCCAAGGCAGCGTATTGAATTTAGCGCCGGAACTTTTCGCGAGATTGATGTCAATTTGATGGCGTGTGATGCGCCGAAATACTCAGGGGTCAATCAGTGTCAGGCTGTTTCCTGACAAATCATGGATGTGTGCGATGAAAAGCCTGGTTGCGGTGTTTTTGATGTTCGTCCTTGGTGGGCAGGCTTATGCGGGGTGCTCCGGTATCAGCAACAATGACCAGCGCAAGTTGTGTGAAGCCAGGACAAACGGTGGCAGTTGCGGGAGCATCGACGACCGGGATCTGCGCTACACCTGCAATGCCGAAACGGGGCACGGCAGTTGTGGCAGCATCGATGACAGCGACCAACGCAAATTGTGCGAAGCCAGGACAAACGGTGGCAGTTGCGGGAGCATCGACGACCGGGATCTGCGCTACCTGTGCAATGCGGAAACGGGTCATGGCGGTTGCGGCAGCATCGATGACAGCGACCAGCGCAAACTGTGTGAAGCCAAAACAAACGGCGGCAGTTGCGGCAGTATCGATAACAACGACCTGCGCAATCAGTGTGACGCGCTCAAGCGCTGATTGAATGGTTCATCAGTCAAGGAATCCAGCCCCGATGCCTGAGAATGGACATCGGGGTTCTTACGCCTCAGAGGGGATCACTGCTCTTTGGGCAACTCAAACCCCCGCTGCTCGATTACCCCAAACACATCCCGTACATCCTGCAGCAGAATCCGCGAAATGTTGGTCACGGTATTGATGTCGTTTTCGGCGTAGTCGGGGAGGCTGGTGCAGGCCATGAGGTTGAGGTATTGCAGGACGGCGTTGAGGCGTTCGGCGACGCAGTTGTGGAGTTCGCGCAGCGGGGCGTCGTTGTCGATGAGGAGGACGGGGTAGCTGGTGGCGATTTGTTTCATGGGGGTGAAGCGGCGATCCGGACTGTTGGTCGTCATAAGTAAAACTTCCTCGTATCTGTAAGAAGAGCTACTCCCGGTCGCTGCGAATCGAATGGGGTGGTAGCCATGTGCGGGTTCGCAGACCGAGGATACGAGGAACCCGGCAGACCCGAAGATCTCCCACACACAGCCACCATAAAGCGACACGCGGGCGCAGATGCGACCGTCATCGGATTGATGGACTGCAAGGTTACTACACGTATCTACAGGGCTGCGAAACCCTGTCGCCAATTCAAGTCAGCGACGGGCGCACATTAGGCGTCGATTTCCAGCGCTGCAACCGGCCTGTAGGACGCCCAATACCCCCTGTGGCGAGGGAGCTCGCTCCCGTTCGGCGGCTCCGCCGCCGTAAAACCGGGCACTGCAATGCGTCTGAGGAAATGAGTTGCAAGGGATGAGGGCCGCTTCGCAGCCCGGCGGGAGCAAGCTCCCTCGCCACAAAGGGGCAAGTCCTACAAATTAATCAGACGTCAACATTGAACGTTCGTCGGATGGCGGGTTGCTACCATCGCAATTGCCAGCCGATATCAACACGGCTGCTAAGCTTGGTCGTTGCAGTGCCCGAGCCCCGTTCCTGCTCGCGCTGCAAGGGTAATCACGGAGTACGACATCCATTCCTGTCGGCAACCTGCACGGAGGCAGGCGATGGTGATCATGAGCATGGCCGATTCGACGGCGGCGGGGGTTCCCGAGCCGCTCGATCGGGAAGAAATCGAGCGGGTGCTGGCGCTGTTGCTGGTCAGCCCGTTGTTTGCCAAGTCCAGGCGCATGGGCAGTCTGTTGCGCTTTCTGGTCGAGCATGACCTTCAGGCGTGCAAAACGCCGCTGACCGAACACGCCATCGGCATCGCGGTGTTTCGTCGTGACCCGGCAGTGTATTGCACGGGCGACGATCCGGTGGTGCGAGTGCAGGTGGGGCGCTTGCGGCGCAAGCTCGCAGCGCATTACGCCGGCAACGGCCAGCAGGACCCGGTGCGCTTCAGCATCCCACCCGGGTGTTATCGCTTGACCTACCAGCGGCTGCGGCCCAAGGGCGTCGGCACGCGCCATCCTGTGGTCCAGATCCAGCCGTTTACCTGCCTCACCCGCGATGGCAATGACTTTGCCCGAGGCTTGTGCGAGGAGTTGAGTTGCCGCCTGTTCGAGTCGTTCGAGCAGGCGCAGACCGGGACCAATCATGTGTTGATGCGGATGGCACGCAACAGTGAGCCGGTAGCGGACTTCAAGCGTGGCGGGCGTTACAGCTATTGCCTGGAGGGCAGCGTGCGGGTCGAGCCTTCGCGGGTGCGCGCGTCATTGCGCCTGGTGGATGTGGCGCAGGGGCGGATTCGCTGGTCGGCGCAGTTCGATCGTGATCGACCCTATGGCATCGCCACCCAGGAGGACCTCGCGCAGTCGATCTGTCGCTCGCTGACGGGCTACTTCGCCACGGCGGTTAAAGAGAAGTGAAAGGGCAACCGCAAGGTTGCCCCGGGATGACGGTTACACGGTTTTCCACTGACCGCCTTCGTAAAGGCGACCTGCGGTGTTATCGAACGTCAGGTCGATTTCGATCGCCTTGGAGCGTGAGGTACTGAACATGGTGCTGGTCTGCACGTTCTGTTCGAACCACACGAGGATGGTTTCCACCGGCGTCAGCACGGTATTGCCGGTGACGACCTGGTTTACGGCCACGTAGATTGGCGTACTGACCTGATTGCCATCAATGCCGGTGGACAACTGGTTGACCCCCGGATGAATCGGCGCGTAGTCGTTCACGAAAGTCAGGGAAATGTCCGGACCACCGGTTACCGCCTGGCTCAGCAGGCCACTTTCATCAAGTGTCGAGGTTTGCCCCAGGCCAATGTTGACGATGTTGGTCGAGACTTTGACTTGCACGTTTTCCTTGAACACGTTGGAGGCGAACAGCTGATACTGCGGCGTCCAGCTGAACTCGTTGTTGCTCAGGTAGGCGTCATAGGACTGCCAGACCACGTTGTAGTCGGCGTCACCCACTTTCTTGGCAAAGCACAGCTTGTAGCCGGACTTCTTCAGCAGCGTCAGGTCGCCGGGGGCGATTTCGATGGTGACGGTTTTTTGCGAAGCCGCCAGGGCCGACCTCAGTACCCGGCCGTAATCCGACGCCTTCAGTTGCGTTGCACCCATGATTGATTTGACGGCTTCTTGCACATCATTGTGAAGCTGCTGGCTCTGTTGGCTGACAGCGATTGATTTGCTCATGGTTTCCCTCTTCCTTGGTGGTGTGTTGGGCAAACAATGGGCTGCTGGCGCTTGGCGCTGCAGACCATTGACGGCTTCACTCTAGGAGCGAGGGGCAGGGCGGCTAAGTGTCTTGGTGTTACAAGCGGGTATCGGGGTTGTATCAGGGGCCGGGTCAGCGGGGCAGCCGATCGGCCGCCCCGCCTTGACCTCAGGCGGCCCGGGCATCGGCCCAGACGAAGTTCCAGCTGGTGCGTTTACCCTTGGCGATCTCGATCAGCGTGTTCTCGTACACCGTGTGATTGACCACGCCGGTGTAGGTCAGGGTGCGGGCGGCATTGGTCCCGGTGACCTCGCCCGGCGTGCCGCCCGACTCGACCATGGCTTTTTTCATGTCGGCATCCGACGGGGCGCTGCTCTGGTTTTTTTCCACTTTGACGAAACTCATGATTCACCTCTTCCGTGATGGGGGATCGGTGCCAGCGTGCCGACAAGTCGACGACCCTGTTCCACACCGACGGCCATACTCTATTGGCCCATTCGGCGGCGCAGAAGTGACAACTGCGGCGCTGAGGTAACAATCGCGAAACAGCGCCACGCGTTGACGTATCTGCGACGTATCAAGCGGGGTGAGCGTTTCGGGGTGGGAGGGGTGAGAACCGGCCGGGTCGCAGGGGCCGCTTCGCAGCCCGGCGGGAGCAAGCTCCCTCGCCACGATGACTCGATGGAACCAACATCGAAAATGGCGTCTAAATTTCAGGGAACATTCCCGCTACGAAGGAACGACTCATGAACAAGTCTCGATCGTTGATTGCAGCAATCACCTGCCTGGCCCTGGTCAGCGGCTCGGTGACTGCGCTGGCTGACCCAGGAAACGGCCAGGGCAACAACAAGGCCAGCCATGGCAACCAGGGCAACCAGGGCAGTCATGGCAACAAGAACAAGAATTCCGGCGGCGGGGACTGGAGTCATGGCCCCAGCATCAATCGCAGCAGCGTGCTCGAGATCGTTGGCGCCAACACGGGCTACTGGAGCCCCGGGCCTGCCTTGCCACCGGGTATTCAAAAGAACCTTGCCCGAGGCAAGCCGCTTCCACCGGGCATTGCCAAAAAACTGGATGGCCGGCTGGTCGGCAGGTTGCCCCACTATGACGGTTACGAGTGGCAGCAAGTCGGCACGGATCTGATCCTGGTCGCGTTGGCCACCGGGCTCGTTTATGAAATTCTCAATGGTGTGTTCGATTGAGGTGTGAGTGGACTTCCAGCCGCCTGTCGTCGGGCTGGAACTGTTTGAGGGATATCGCGTCATAGGTCACGCGATATCAACCACCTACGGAAGCAATCATGCTTTTCAAAAACAAGAGTCTCGTTGCTGTAATGTCATGCGCCATGATGCTTGCAGCCGCCCCATTGCTGCCTGATGGCCTGTCGATCATGGGTTCTGCCTACGCGAAAGACGGCGGTGGCGGTGGCGGTGGAAACGGTGGTGGCGGCGGTGGAAACGGCGGTGGTAATGGCGGCGGAAACGGTGGAGGCCACGGCGGCGGAAACGGCGCAGGCCACGGCGGCGGCATGGGTGGCGGACACGCCGGCACAGGCCACTCCGGCAGCAACGGCCGCGGCAACGGGCTGGACAGCGACCATGCCGGCAAATCCGTGCGCGACCATGGCCTGAGCGGCAACCACTACGGCAGTGAGCGCAACGATGACAACGGTCACGGCACCACGACCTCAGGCATCGCCCATTCCAAGGATACTCGCGGCCTCTCCAAGGCCGGGGCTATCTCGGCCTCGACGCCGGGTGAGCACAACACCAAAGGCTTGAGTAAAGCCGGGCTGTCGACCTCGAAAAAAACCCATTGAGTTCACAGCAGTAGCGAGCCGTTTCAGAAAAGCCAAAAACCCGCTGAAAGGCAGGTTTTTTGCGTCCGGCATTTGATCGCCCGACATTGCGCAGCACGTTTCCCTCCCGGCCTGTCATGGGTTTTCGGCACTGAAGCCGGCCGCACACCAGGCCATGCACGGACAGAAAACGAGCCAACCGGACACATCGCGCAGTGATTTGCGTTTGCAGGCGATTTGTCATGTTCAGCGTCAATTCAATGTAGATATTGGTCAGCCCAACGTGATTCCAATGAGGCTGCCCTGTGTTCCAACGACTTGTGTGTTCGCTGTCTGTTTTGAGCCTGTCCATCGCTGCCGCCCAGGCGGCCGAGACGGTCCCCCTCAACACCCCACGCCTGAAGAGCATCGACAACTTCCGCGATTTCGCCGGTCTCACCACGGCGTACACCACAGCCAACGACGGCACGATGCGTGGCGGGGTGTTTTACCGCTCCAACGCGTTGACCCCGTCGGCGGCGGACCTGGCGACCCTCAACGGCCTGGGCATCAAGGCGGTCTATGACCTGCGCACGCCCACCGAGATCGCCGCCACACCCGACACCATGCTCACGGGCGCGACCTACAGCAACATCGACATCATCGGCGGCTCCACGTCTGGCGCCAACGTCACCAACGTCGCGTTCCACAGTGCCGCCGAAGCCACCGCGATGATGCAGGACACCAACCGTGATTTCGTACGGAACGCGGGGATGCGCAGCGAGTTCAACCAGCTGTTCAATGAACTGGCCGCGGTCGACGGTGCCGCGCTGTTCCATTGCACCGCCGGCAAGGACCGCACGGGCTGGACCGCCGCTGTGCTGCAAAGTATCGCCGGGCTCGACGATGCCACCATCATGAGCAACTACCTGGCCACCAACGACTACACCGCCGCGCGTATCAAGGCGACCCTGGCGGCGATGCCACCGGGCATGGCGACCATCTATGGGCCGCTGATCGGTGTGGAGGCCAGTTACCTGCAAGCCGGGCTGGACCAGGTGACCGCGCAGTACGGCACGATGGATAACTACCTCAAGCAAGGCCTCGGCCTGTCCCAGGAAACCATCTATGTGCTGCGCGGCAAGATGGTGTTCTACAACAGCCTGCCGGGCGCGGCGGACCTGGCCGGCAACGCCGCGGCCGGCGGGCAGCTGTTGCAACAACTGCAGAACAGCAACCTGTCGGGCACCTACAGCGCCTACAACTACTACCTGCAATCGGCCATCGATGCGCGCAGCCTCGGCGGCGTCGAGTCCACCGTTGGCGGCCAGGTGCATGCCGACGCGGCCAGCTACCTGCTGCGCCAGGGCGCGATGATCGATCAGGCCGCTGCGCCCTTCACCAGTGGCACCGACCTCAAGACCGGGCAATATCGCCTGTGGAGCACCGCCTTGGCGGGGTATCTGGGCACCGACGGCTCCTCTCAGGCCTCCAGCAGCAATGAGCATAGCCAGGGCATGATGATTGGCCTGACCCAACGCTTTTCCGAACAGCTCAGCGCCCATGCCGGCTTCGGCTACAGCCGCGGCAATGTCGGTGGCGCCGGTGGCGAGGCCGATACCGACCTGACCTTCTTCAGCGTCGGTGCCCGCTTTGCACCGAACGGTCTGGAGCGCGGCCTGTTTGTGGATGCCGACGCCAGCGCCGGTTATCTCGATTACGAGAGCAAGCGCGAACTCGGCGGCGGCCTGGGCACGGCCAAGGGCGACAGCCATGGCAACCTCACCGGCGCGACCCTGGCCGTGGGCTACCGGGTTCCGGTGAACGGCGTGACCCTCGAGCCAAGCCTCGGTGTGCGGGTCAGCCACGTCAATCTGTCGGGCTTCCAGGAAAAAGGCAGTGAGCTGGCGCTGGACGTCGATGGCATCCACGAGACCCGCAAGAGCGCGGTGGCCAACCTCAACGCATCCTTTGCACCGGTCAGCCTGGGCGCCTGGCAACTGGT
This sequence comes from Pseudomonas sp. B1(2018), assembly GCF_003097365.1. Taxonomy (NCBI): domain Bacteria; kingdom Pseudomonadati; phylum Pseudomonadota; class Gammaproteobacteria; order Pseudomonadales; family Pseudomonadaceae; genus Pseudomonas; species Pseudomonas sp. B1(2018). The sequence goes on along the minus strand of NZ_PYUK01000027.1, from coordinate 25,077 downwards.
GCCGGGGGTGCAAGTGGGCTACGAGCATGTGCTGGGCGACGCTGAAGTCGACAGCGAAGGGCACCTGCTGGGGCTGGACATCGAGCAACAGGCCGCCTTCGACAACCGTGACCAGTTCACCGGTGGCGTCAACGTCATGGCCAACCTGGGGCCGTGGAGCGTGGGGGCAGAAATCGGCGCCAGCGGTGGCGGCGACAGCCATGGCTTCAATGGCGGGCTGAAGGCCAGCTATCTGTTCTGACGATCAGTCAAGGCAAGCTGTGGGAGCGGGCTCGCGATAGTGATTTGACCGGCAATATTGATATTGAGTCTTCCGGCCACTTCGCGAGCAAGCCCGCTCCCACAGGTTGTGTGTCGTGCCCGGATCATGTGGCAAGCACAAAACATTGTGGGAGCGGGCTTGCCCGCGAAGAGGCCATGTCAGTCGACAGGGATGTTGAATGTCACTCCACCTTCGCGAGCGCTCCCGTAACCCCTCAATGGGTCGCCATCGGCCGAGTTCGCACACCCTTTCTCACGTCTGCTGGACTGATGCCGTAGGCGCTCTGGAAATACTGGCAAAACCGCCCGACGTTGCTGAAGCCGTATTGCAAGGCCACGTCTGTCACCGACGGCGCCGCCCCCTGGGACAGCGCGGCAAAGGCGCGCTCCAGGCGTACCTGGCGCTGATAGGCAACGATCGAAGTGCCCATGAAGCGCTGAAAACCTTCCTGCAAGGCGCGCAGGCTGACATGGGTCAGTTGCGCCAGCTCCGTGCCGCTGGCCAGGTGGTCGGGGTGCGCCTGGATGTACTCGACCGCCAGCTTCACATGCCGTGGCGCTATCAGTGGGGAGGGGCGCCGGAGGGCTTCGGTGAAGTTGTGCGGCCAGGTTTCCAGCACTGCATCGACCAGCATTTCGCGAAGGCGCGAAGGCATCAGCGAACCGCTGTTGATCAGCAGGTCGAACTCGCTGCCCGTGGCCAGGTCGATCAATGCCCGGATGCCCTGCAAGGCCGATGCCTGCAGATCCACCACCGGTTCGAACTGCACCTTTTGCAGAATGGGTTTGCCCAGCAACGTCGACAGGCGCTCGGTGATCAGCCGACGGCTGATCGAAATCCCGTGCTGTGCGTGGTTATCGACAAAGCGCGCCGAGCGGACCTCGGCCTTGTCGATCGCCAGGCCGATCTGCGAGAACCCTACCGACTCGGTGACATGGTTGAAGATGATCTTGCCGGCGGTAGGAATGACGAAAGTGATTTCATCCATAGGCGCGGGAAAATCCACGGTGAAGTCGCCGCGATAGTGCATGCGCCGAAAACTGACACCTTCGTGCCGGCCGTAGACCCCGCCGATGATGATGTTTTTCGGCGGCGGCGCCGAGTCGGCATACAGGTTGCCGAACAGGTTCGAGAACAACGCGCCGAAGTCGTCGCAGCTCATGTCGTTGGACCTGATGATGATTTGCTTGCGCGTCGTGCTTGCGTACACCTGAAGGGTCACCTTGAGCGGATGGGCAAAGCCCTGGTACAGGGAGCTGGCGATCGGAGATCGAGCGGATGCGGTTCGGGAAAGCGTCAGGACGTTATCAGTGAGTAATGACAGGTTTGTGACCGGTTGTGGCTGCTGGCGTCGCCGGCCCCCGGTTCCGTTCACCCGACGCCACCGCTCGCACCGGACAACCGGTGGCACGAGCGGTACCGGGGCGTGGGCTGGCCTGCGCTGGCCGGGGCTATTTCACCGGCTCTGTCGCCTTGATGTCCCCGCAAAAGATATCGACGTTGCCATCGGTCGGAGCCGTTCGCACGACCACCGAATATTTGCCGTCAACCAGGGTTTGCAACGGCACGGGCGCGGTTCGGGTAAAGGACCAGCCGCGTATGGGTTGGCGTTCGGTGTTGACGGTGTCGTTCATCGCGTAGGCGACTGACCCGGGTTGCGCGCAGGTGCCGTTATTGATGAACGAGTAAAGGCGCAGGGGCAGGGTACCCCCGGTTGGAACACCGCTGATGAAGAAGCTGAGCCCGGTTTTCTTGTCCCAGTCGGTCAAGGTGACGGTGCCGATCTGACCGGCGTTTTGCCGGGTGGCGACCAGGTTGACGTTCACGCCGTGGTGCGAGGAAGTGGCGCAGCCGAAAAGGCTGGCCGCGACCATGAGTGCTGCCAGAGAGGTCTTGAGCTTCATTGCCAAACTCCTGAGTTGAAGAACTGCAATGGGGGGAATTAGCGGGTATAGCTCATTTATCGCCCTCATGACGTCGTCCATATAAGGCTTTCCATTTTTGCGCGCAGATGCTGGGGCGTCTTACTCCTTCTTCAACCAAGTGGCGGCGTGGCGGTGCAAACCGGCTACATTTGTAGTCGAGCCCGCGTGGATTGGTTGCGGGCACGCGCACTTCGATGCCGATGAAGGTTTGCAGTGGTTACGCGTGCAGTTAACGGATTGTGCGGTCAGTTGAGCCCACTCATCATCCGCACGGACGATTTGCGACTGGAGTGACTGATGAATCAACTAGGCAGCGATCCGCAAGCGCGGAACCCTGGCGCTCTACAGCGGGGTACCTTGCGCAGCCTGTTGATCCCGGAGTGGCTCGACAGCTATCGCCCGGACTGGCTGCGGGGCGATGTGGTCGCCGGGCTGACGGCAGCGGCCGTGGTCATTCCCAAGGCGCTGGCGTACGCCACGATTGCCGGCCTGCCGGTGCAGGTCGGGCTGTACACGGTACTGGTACCGATGGTGATCTATGCCGTGCTCGGCACGTCGCGTCCGCTCAGTGTCAGCACCACGACCACCCTGGCCATTCTCGCCGGTTCCGCGCTGGGCCAGATCAGCCCCGATGGCGATGCGGCAACCCTGCTGGCGGGCTCCGCCACGCTGGCCCTGATGGTCGGCGCGATCCTGATCGTCGCGGGGTTGCTGCGCCTGGGTTTCGTCGCCAATTTCATTTCCGAACCGGTGCTGGTGGGGTTCAAGGCCGGCATAGGCGTCGTCATCGTGCTCGACCAGTTACCCAAGCTGCTGGGCACCCACATCGACAAAGGCGGCTTCCTGCACAACCTGGTGGCCACGGTTCAGAGCATCCCGCATGCCTCGCTGCCGACCGTGGCGGTCGGGGTATTCATGGTCTTGCTGCTGGTCGGCATGAAGCGCTTTACACCGCGCCTGCCCGCACCCTTGATTGCGGTGGCGCTGGGCATCCTCGGCATGCGCCTGCTTGGCCTTGAGAGTCTTGGTGTGTCCGCCGTCGGCGTGGTGCCGATCGGATTGCCCGCGCCGACCCTGCCGCTATGGTCGTTGGCCGAAACCCTGTGGCCTTCGGCGATGGGTATCGCGCTGATGAGTTTCACCGAAACCATCGCCGCGGGACGCGCGTTCGCCCGCAGTGACGAGCCTGCGCCACAACCGAACCGGGAGCTGCTGGCCACTGGCGTTGCCAACATAGGCGGTGCGTTTCTCGGGGCCATGGTCGCGGGTGGCGGGACCACGCAAACGGCGGTCAACCGCCTGGCCGGCGCCCGCTCGCAACTGTCCGCACTGATTACCGCTGCACTGGCATTGGGCACTTGCCTGCTGCTGGCGCCGCTCATCGGGCTGATGCCCAATGCCACGCTCGCCGCCGTGGTGATCGTGTATTCGATAGGCTTGATCGAGCCGGCGGAGTTTCGCGAGATCCTGTCGGTTCGCCGTACCGAATTCGCCTGGGCCGTGGTGGCGATGATCGGCGTGATGCTGCTGGGCACGCTGCAAGGGATCGTCGTGGCGATCATCGTCTCGTTGCTGGCCCTGGCCTATCAGGTCTCGGACCCGCCCGTGCATGTACTGGCACGCAAGCCCGGCACCAACGTCTATCGCCCGCAGGCCACCGATAACGCAGATGACGAACAGTTTGACGGGCTGCTGTTGCTCAGGCCCGAGGGGCGGGTGTTCTTCGCCAATGCCGAGCGCATCGCCGAGAAAATCCGGCCGCTGATCGATGCGGCGACCCCCAGGGTCGTGGTCCTGGACCTGCGTAGCGTGTTCGACCTGGAATACACGGCCCTGAAAATGCTCACCAGCGCCGAGCAGCGCATGAGCGAGAAAGGCATTTCACTGTGGCTGGTGGGCATGAGCCCCAGCGTATGGGACATGATCATCAAGGCACCCCTGGGCCATACGTTGGGCGAGGCACGCCTGTTCCTGAACCTGGAACAGGCGGTTGAACATTACCAGCGCAGTCGACGCTGAATGAGCGCGGCCGGGCGCATCCCGGGCGCTGTGTGACGCATTGAAGGAGGTAACGGGCATGGCAAAGAAGAAGGCTGCAACGAAGAGCAAACCGGTTGAAAGCGGCAAGCTCAAGAACAAGGTGTATCTCGAGGAGCTGGCACGGCTGCATGTCGAGATGGTCAAGCTGCAGGAGTGGGTACAGCACTCAGGCGCCAAGGTCTGCATCGTCTTCGAGGGCCGTGATGGCGCCGGCAAGGGCGGGACCATCAAGGCACTGACCGAACGGGTCAGTCCGCGGGTGTTCCGGGTGATCGCGTTGCCAGCACCGACCGATCGGGAAAAAAGCCAGATGTATGTGCAACGCTATCTGCCGCACATGCCGGCGGCCGGTGAAGTGGTGATCTTCGATCGCAGCTGGTACAACCGCGCCGGTGTCGAGCGGGTCATGGGGTTTTGCAGCGAAGAGCAGGTGCGCTCATTTCTCACCGTGGCGCCGCGAGTCGAGCATGCACTGGTCGAGTCGGGCATCATCCTGATCAAATACTGGCTTGAAGTGAGCCCGGAGGAGCAGACCCGACGCCTCAAGGCGCGCATCACCGACGGGCGCAAGATCTGGAAGCTGTCGCCGATGGACCTCAAGTCCTATAACCGCTGGTACGACTACTCCCGTGCCCGGGACGACATGTTCGAGGCCACCGACACCGAGTTCGCCCCTTGGCGGGTCGCCAACTCGAATGACAAGCGACGGGCGCGACTGAACATCATCAGCGATGTGCTGAGCAGCATTCCTTATGAGGAAGTACCGCGGGCGAAGGTGAAACTGCCCAAGCGCCAAAGTCCCGGCAACTATCGGGATCCGAACTATCCGTTCAAGTACATTGCGGAAAAATTCTAGAACGATGCATTGAGCAGGAGCCGGCCCACGCCAGCTCCTGCCGCATGCCATCAAGCCTTGATCACATACCCATACGCCCGGGTACGACCGCCTTCCTGCTTCAGGTACACCCCTTGCAACTCCGGCGTGAAGCCGGGCAAGCGGTTGATGCCTTCCTCCAGCGCCAGGAAGTATTTCAGCACCGCGCCCCCCCAGATTTCACCCGGCACCACGCAGAGCACGCCCGGTGGATAGGGCAGCGCACCTTCAGCGGCGATACGCCCGTCGGCATCGGCCAGCGCCACCAGTTCGACGTTGCCGCGGATGTACTCGATTTGCGCTTGCTGCGGGTTCATGGCCTTTTTCGGGAAGTGTTCCTTGCGGAACATGTCCTTCTGCAGTTGCTGCACGTTGTGGTGGCGGTACAGGTCGTGCATTTCCTGGCAGAGTTGGCGAATGGTGTAGTTGCGATAGCGCTCCTGATGCTGCGCGTAGATGGCTGGTAGCACCCGGCTCATCGGTGCGTCGTCGCTGATGAAGCGTTCGAAACGGGCGATCTGGGCGGCCAGGTGGGTCATCTTCGCCCAGTCTTCGGCCGGGGTGAGCAGGAACAGGATCGAGTTGAGGTCGCATTTTTCCGGGACGATGCCGTTCTCGCGCAGGAAGTTGGCGAGGATGCCGGCGTGAATGCCGAAGTCGGTGTAGCTGCCGTCCACCGGGTCGATGCCCGGTGTGGTGAACAGCAATTTGCACGGGTCGATGAAGTACTGCTTCTCGGCGTAGCCGGCAAAAGCATGCCAGCGGTCCTTGGGATGGAACTCGAAGAAGCGGATGTCGTTGGCGATGTCTTCCGTTGGGTAGTCTTCCCAGGCGCGCCCTTCGATGGTGTCCGGCACGAACGGGCGGACCATGGTGCAGGCTTCGAGAATCAGCTTGCGCGCTTCGATGCCGAACTTCACGCAGTCTTCCCACAGGCGCAGGCCGCTGCGGCCGGAGTGGATGCGCGCATTCACATCCAGCGAGGCGAACAGCGGGTAGAACGGGCTGGTGGAGGCCTGGGCCATGAAGGCGTTGTTGAGCCGGTGGTGGTTGCAATAGCGGGCCTGGCCCTTGATGTGCCGGTCTTTCTTGTGCACCTGGGAGGCCTGGGAAAAACCGGCCTGCTGTTTGTGCACCGATTGGGTGACGAAGATGCCCGGGTCGTTTTCGTCAAGGTCGAGCAACAGCGGCGAGCAGTCTTTCATCATCGGGATGAACTGCTCGTAGCCGACCCACGCCGAGTCGAACAGGATGTAGTCACACAGCTTGCCGATGCGGTCGACCACTTGCCGGGCGTTGTACACGGTGCCGTCATAGGTGCCCAACTGGATGATCGCCAGGCGGAACGGCCGTGGCAACTGGGCCTTGTCCGGGGCGACTTCGGCAATCAGCTCGCGCAGGTAGTCTTCTTCGAAGCAGTGGGCATCGATGCCGCCGATGAAGCCGTAGGGGTTGCGCGCGGTTTCCAGATACACCGGCGTGGCCCCGGCCTGCAGCAGCGCGCCCTGGTGGTTGGACTTGTGGTTGTTGCGGTCGAACAGCACCAGGTCGCCCGGGGTCAGCAGGGCGTTGGTCACCACCTTGTTCGACGCCGAGGTGCCGTTGAGCACGAAGTAGGTCTTGTCGGCGTTGAACACTTGCGCGGCGTGCTTCTGCGCCAGCAGCGCCGGGCCTTCGTGGATCAGCAGGTCACCGAGCTTGACGTCGGCGTTGCACATGTCGGCGCGAAACAGCGTCTCGCCGAAGAAGTCGAAAAACTGTCGGCCGGCCGGGTGCTTGCGAAAGAACTGGCCGCCCTGGTGACCGGGGCAGGCAAAGGTCGCGTTGGCCGCTTCGGTGTACTTCTTCAGTGAGTCGAAGAAGGGTGGCAGCAGGCTGTCTTCATAGGCTCGGGCCGCTGTTTCCAGTTGGTTGCCATGGTACTCGGCGTTGGCGCGGGTGAGATCGAAAATGCCGTTCACCTGCAGCAGCACGTCCGTCAGGTGCTTATAGACTTCCCGGGGACGGTTGGCTGAATCCGGCGAGGCCACCAGGAATATCGGAATGTCGAAACCGGTGCGCTGAATGGCACCCAGGGCGCCGGCCATGACGTCATTCACAGACACCACCGCCACGGCGACGTTGGTGAAATCGGTCTGGCTGAGCGCTACCACTTCCCGAGCGTTCTTGAAGCTTGCGGCGGCGCCATCGCTGGCGGCTATTTTCAGGGGTTTCATCGTGGCGTCTCCAGGCGGGCACTCAATTGTCCGCAACTTTTTAAGAGATCAACTTCCGAGGGAGCCTTCCAGTTCCCCATCATCGGAAATCGTGTCACCACTGGTTATAGAGCATTTTCCTGATCTGTCAGGCTTTTACCGCGACCTTGCACATCTTGACGCCTCACGACCTGTCGGTCAGGCGTGTACCAGCGCAATGGTGAACGAGACCACGATCATGCAGGCAAAGGCAAAATTGATATTCATGAGGTTTCCATCCAGGACATGAGTGACGGCGCCATCTTGAACAGCTCACGGGAAAATAAAAAATTCGCTGTAATGATTTGAAAGATCGAAAAAAATGATATCGGGCCGGTTCGTTGTTTTTGCCGGGGGTTGCGGATACTCTCGTGCAACACGCAGTTACACGCATAAACGGGCAAAAACATGCAAGACAACCATTCGGCTGCCGAAATGCCGTCAGTGCGCCGGCAAAAAATCCTGTTGATCCTCGAACGCGACGGCAAGGTCATGGCCTCGGAATTGAGCCAGCATTTCGCGGTGTCCGAAGACACCATCCGCCGCGATCTGGCGGAACTGGCCAGTGCCGGCCTGGTGCAGCGGGTGCACGGCGGGGCGTTGCCGCGGCCCAAAGACACGGGCAAGGACTATTTCACCCGGATCAGCGAAACCGATGAGGTGAAGACCCATCTGGCGCAACTGGCTGCGCGACGGGTGCAGGACGGTCAGATCGTGGTGTTCGATTCGGGCACCACCACCTTGCAGATCGCGCGTTCGCTGCCGGCGGAGATCGCCATCACCGCGATCACCGCATCGCCGATGACGGCCATTACCCTGTCCGAATACAAAGGCATCAAGGTGATCCTGGCCGGCGGCCAGCTGAACCCGGCGACGATGTCGGCCAGCGGCCACGAAACCCTGCGGCTGCTGACGGGCATCAAGGCCGATCTGCTGTTTACCGGGGTCTGCGCGATTCACCCGCAGGTGGGCTTGAGCTCACTGCACTTTGATGAAGTGCCGGTGAAGCAGGCGATGCTCGATTGTGCGTCCCATGTGATTGCCGTCACCACCGCCGATAAGCTGGGCGCGGTGGAGCCCTTTGTCGTCGCGCCTTGCAACCGTGTGCACACGCTGATCACCGAACGGCATGTGGCGTCTGGCAATGTCGAGGATTATCGGGCGTTGGGGATTGAGGTGGTGCAGGCTTGAGCATTTTTTGCTGGCAGGTGTGTTGAATGTGCCGGCCTCTTCGCGAGCAAGCCCGCTCCCACAAGGGTTATTTGTCAGCCTCAAAATTTGTGGTCGACATAAATCCCTGTGGGAGCGGGCTTGCTCGCGAAGAGGCCGGTACAAACAACATCCATGTTGAATGTTCTGGCCAATAACCTCAGCGCAATCGCTCAAGCATCTGGTAGTACCACATCCCGGCAGCCAGCATCGGGTTGCCCAACAGGTCGCCCATGGGCACGCGGATGTGCTGGCAGGCGGCGAAGGTGTCGAACTGCTCCATTTGTCCTGTGATCGCGCGGCCCATGATTTCACCCATGATGTGGGTGGTGGCGATGCCGTGGCCGGAGTAGCCCTGGCAATACCAGACGTTGTCCGACAGCTTGCCCAGTTGCGGAATGCGGTTGATCACGATGCCCATCGCGCAGCTCCACTGATAATCGATGGCCACGCCTTTGAGCGCCGGGAAGGTCTGCTCGATGCACGGGCGCAGCTCGGCGGCGATGTCGCGTGAATCCTTGCCGCTGTAGTTGGCGCCACCACCGAACAACAGGCGACCGTCAGCGGTGAGGCGGTAGTAATCGAGCACGAAGCGGCAGTCGTAGACCGCCAGGTCTTCGGGGTTGATCTGCCTGGCCAGATCGCCCAGCGGCGCGGTGGTGACGATGCCGCCCATGGCCGGGAAAATCTTGCCCTTGAGCTTGCCCGGTTCCAGCTTGTGGTAGACGTCGCCGGCCAGCAGCACCTGGTTGGCGTCGATGTGCCCGTGGGCGGTGCGTACGCCAGGGCTCTTGTGAAGGCCATCGCCGTGGATGATCTCCAGCACTTCGCTGTTTTCGAAGATCAACGCACCCAGGCTTTCGGCGGCGCGGGCCTCGCCGATGCACAGGTTCAATGGGTGCAGGTGCATGTTGCGGGTGTTCTTGATCGCGCCGTGGTAGAGGTCGCTTTGCAGCAGGTCGCGCACCTGGCTGCGGTCGAGCAGGCTGACTTCATCACCCATGCCACGGAGCACCGCCTCGTCGTAATCCTTGCGCAAGCCGTCCATGTGCGCGGGTTTGTACGCGGCGTGCAGGTGGCCGTGCTTGAGGTCGCAGGCGATGCCGTATTTTTCCACGCGCTGCTTGATGATCTGATGCCCGCGCCAGCGCAGGTTCCAGATGAAATCGTCGACTTCATCGCCGATGGAGCGGCGCATCTGTTTGCGCATGGCTTCATCGCCCGACAGGCTGCCGGTGACCTGGCCGCCATTGCGCCCGGTGGCGCCCCAGCCGATCTTGTGGCTTTCGACGATCGCGACCTTCAGGCCTTTTTCCGCCAGCTCGACGGCGGTGGCCACGCCGGTGAATCCGCCGCCGATGATCACCACGTCAACCTTGTGCCGGCCTTGCAGCGTCGGGTAATCGGTGTCCTGGTTGAGGGTGGCGGTGTAGTAGGAATTGCAACGTTGAGTCATGTCGGTGTCCACGCAAATTTGGGAGAACCCAATGCCAGCCAGTCGAAGTGCGCAACCTGTGGGAGCTGGCTTGCCAGCGAAGGCGTAATGTCAGCCGCCATGGTTGTTGGCAGGTACACCGCTTTCGCTGGCAAGCCAGCTCCCACAGGTATTGCATACGCTGAGCAAATGTAGGGATAGCGAAGGAGGGCGCTCGCCGATCAGGCGAGCCGGGCGCTATCCGGCGGACGTGCGGAGTGACGCAACTTGGAACGGCGCAGGGCCATGGGCAGGTTGACGATGCGCTTCATGCAATGCCGTCCGCGGCCAGCAGCGAGGTGGCCTGGATCGAAATGTTCAGCAGTGACGGCAAAGTACGCATGGCGCAGGTTTCCGGCGGCGGAAATCGTCGGTGGCGAGTAGTACAAGCCATCCGGGGATGGCTGGATACTAGGGAGGATTGGGGCGCGTGTAAATGTTTGATTCAGAACATCAGGTGCACCACCAGCCCGATCAACCCGCAGCCGATCAACACCTCGATCACTCCGCGCTTGAACCGCAGCAAGGCAATGCCCGCCACGATGGCGATCAGCAGCGAAGGCCAGTCCAGTCGTCCTTCGAAGCCTTTGGGCCACAGCACGTGATAGGCAAAGAAGCACGCCAGATTGAGAATCACGCCCACCACGGCGGCCGTAATGGCCGTCAGCGGCGCGGTGAAGGTGAGTTCGTTGTGCGTCGACTCCACCAATGGCCCGCCAGCGAGGATGAACAGGAACGAAGGCAGGAAGGTGAACCAGGTCACCAGCGTGGCGGCCACGGCACCGGCGACAAAGGCTTGATCCGGGCCGAAGACCTGCTGCACATAGGCACCGATGAAGCCGACGAAGGCGACGACCATGATCAACGGGCCTGGAGTGGTTTCGCCGAGCGCCAGGCCGTCGATCATCTGCGTCGGCGTCAGCCATCCGTAGTGACCGACCGCGCCCTGGTACACATACGGCAGCACCGCATAGGCACCGCCAAAGGTCAGCAGCGCCGCCTTGGTGAAGAACCAGGCCATCTGGGTCAGCGTGCCTTCCCAGCCGAACAGGGCGGTGAGCGTGGCCATGGGCAGCGTCCACAAGATCGCACCGATCACCGCCAGGTACGCCAGCTTCAAACCACTGAAGCGGGCATGTTCAGGGGACGGGGTGTCATCGTCGATCACCGCGGGGCCGTAGGAGTGTTTCGCTGCGCTGTGGCCACCGGTCCTGAATTTTTCCGGTGCCAGTCGCCCGCCGAAGTAACCGATGACCGCCGCGCCGAGCACGATCAACGGAAACGGCAGGTTGATCACGAAGATCGCCACGAAGGATGCGGCGGCGATGCCCCATAACCAGCCATTCTTCAGCGCCCGCGAGCCGATCCGGTGAGCCGCCTGCACCACGATGGCCGTGACCGCCGGCTTGATCCCGTAAAACAGTCCGGCGACCACGGGCACCTCGCCAAAGGCGATGTACACCCAGGACAGGGCAATCAGGACGAACAACGACGGCAACACAAACAGCACGCCGGCGATCACGCCGCCCCAGGTCCGGTGCATCAACCAGCCGATGTAGGTTGCCAACTGCTGAGCCTCGGGGCCGGGCAGCAACATGCAGTAGTTGAGGGCGTGCAGAAAGCGTCGCTCGGAGATCCAGCGCCGGCGTTCGACTAGTTCCTGATGCATGATCGAGATCTGCCCGGCCGGTCCGCCGAAACTGATGAAACCAAGCTTGAGCCAGAACAGGAAGGCTTCGCGCAGGCTGATGGTCCGGGGCTGGGGCACAGCCTGTTGCGTGATCGGAGAGGGCGTGGGGCTCAAGCGCGGGTTCCTTGTGCAGGGAAACGTTGAGCCCGTGACTGTAGCTATGCCGGAACGCGTTGCATAGCCGCCACTTGTGGCGTATCTGCCCAGCGCTCGACAGCGGATCGGTCGCTGTCCCGCGCATCGACCCAGCGTGCGCCGCCCGCCACGTCTTCGCGCTTCCAGAACGGCGCGTCGGTTTTCAGGTAGTCCATGATGAACGCACAGGCCTCGAAAGCGGCCTGGCGATGCGGGCTGCTGACGCCGACAAACACGATCGGCTCGCTGATCGACAACGGGCCGATCCGATGCACGACCTCCACGGCCCGCAGGGGCCATCGGGCCCGGGCGTTGTCGATGATCTTTTGCAGCGAGCGTTCGGTCATGCCCGGGTAGTGCTCCAGAAACAACCCGGCGACCGCCTCACCCTGATTGATGTCACGCACATAGCCGACGAAGTTGACCACGGCCCCCACGCCCGGATCGTTGGCCTGCAGGCTGGCGATCAGCCGGCCGACGTCGAACACTTCACGCTGGACCCGAACCGTCATGCCTCAGCCCCCGGTGACCGGTGGAAAAAAGGCGATCTCGTCAAAGTCCTCGATCACCCGGTCCGGATGGCACAGCTCCTGGTTCAGCGCACACATCAGGTTGTTTTCACCGAGCACCTGGCGCCACAGCTCGCCGCGAGCCATCAGCAAGCGGCGCACGTCTTCGATGGTCCTGAGGCTGTCGGTCAGGGGCAGTTTTTCACCGCCCAGGTTGAGCTGCTCGCGGTAACGGGCGAAGTAATTGATCAGGATCATTGTGCGTCCTCGAACTTGAAATGACCTGAGCGGCCACCCTGTTTACTGAGCAGGCGGATGTCATCGATGACCATGCCCCGGTCCACGGCCTTGCACATGTCGTAGAGGGTCAGGGCCGCCACACTGACGGCGGTCAGGGCTTCGAGCTCGACCCCGGTCTGGCCCTCGACGCGGCAGGTGCCGAGGATTTTCACGCTGTCCGGTGTGCAGGCCTTGAGTTCGACATGGATCGAGCTGAGCAGCAGGGTGTGGCACAGCGGGATCAGCTCATGGGTCTTTTTCGCCGCCATGATTCCGGCGATCCGCGCCACGGCAAAGACGTCGCCTTTGGGGTGGCCGTCGCTTTGAATCAGCTTCAGGGTTTCCGGGCGCATCCGCACCCAGGCCTGGGCCTGTGCTTCACGTTGCGTCGGGGGTTTTTCGCTGACATCGACCATGTTGGCGCGACCCTGGTTGTCGAGGTGGGTCAGGCCGTTGGGCGATGCATTTGAAATGTCTGTCATGGGAGGTTCCTGCGCTGGCCGGCGCGGTGATCAGGTGAAGGCATCATGCCGGGCTGTAAATGCGTGGCGCGTTGCGGTGGGGGACGTGAATCAGGTTGAGGCGATGCTTGATCGCCCATTGCACGGTCAGGGCGGTGGGCGCCGACAGGCTGACGAGCGTGCCGAGCCGGGCCCTGACGGCCTTGTGGATCAGCTCCAGGCTGCAACGGCTGGTGACCACGGTGAAGCCGCTGCGGCTGTCGATGCCGGCGTGTTGCAGCGCACCGATCAACTTGTCCAGCGCGTTGTGGCGGCCAATGTCTTCGCGGCAGATCAGCGCGTTGCCTGCGCTGTCGAAGTACAGTGCCGCGTGCAGCGCGCCGCTGCTCCGGGCCATTTGCTGGGCCTGTTCGATGCGCTGGCGGATGTCGATGAAGTGCTCGGCGGGCGGCAGGGCAACCGGCTCGAGAATCTCCAGTTTCGGCAGGGCCTGTTCCAGCGCTTCCACGCCGCACAGTCCGCAGCCACTGGTACCCGTCATTTGCCGACGATGGTTCTTCAGCGCCCAGAACGCGCGGCTGGAGATCTGCACGTCGGCCTGAACGGCCTGGTTGAAGTGGGTCAGGCGCAGGTCGTAGATTTCATTCTGGTCCTCAACGATGTCGTTGCTGACGCTGAAACCGCGGATGAAATCTTCGAGATTGCCCGGCGACACCATCATCACGGCCTGGCTCAAACCGTTGTAGGTGATTGCCAATGCGATCTCTGCGGCCAGCGCCGCCTGACAGACTGATGCGCCGTTGTCGTATTCGCGAAAGTTCACACTCAAGGGTTTGGGGGCGGGTGCGTTAGTGTCGCTTCGATCATCGGCTTGTTCAACTTTGCACAACATGAAAAGAACCTCGAAGCGCTGAATTAAGTTCAGGCTACGGGTAACTTATCAAAGCGTCCAATCGCTTGTTCCGATGCACCGATTGGTGATGTCTATCACGCCGGGCAAACATGCCCGGTGCAGTTTTATATAAAACCGAAACTTGATCAGTCGCTCCGGCTGAACAGGGTTCGTGCTTCGGCGAAACACTTCTCGGCAATCGCCGAACGTGGCTCGGTCTTGCGCATCACCAGGCCCAGGGGCGCGAGCACGCTGGCATCGGGCAATTCGATGAACGACAGGTGTTCGATGGGCTCTTCCAGGCCACTGTCCAGCGGCATGATCGCGCAGCAGAAACCTTCGTGGATCGCCTGCAGCAACTGGTAGGTCGAATCGCTTTCGAGGATCGGCTGCGGATCCAGTCCGCGGCTGCGAAAGCTCAGGTCGATGGATTTGCGGTAGTGCATGCCGTTGCTGAGCATCCCCAGCGGCAGTTCGGCGGCGTCCTCCCAGCTCATTTGCGTGCCGTCGAAATGGAAGTGGCGGGTGTCGTACAGCAGGCCGACGCGGGTTTCGCCGATCTCGAAAAACTCGAAATAGTTCGGGTTGACGTGGTCGAGGTAGCACACGCCCAGGTCCAGCTGATTGTTACCCAGGCCCTCGATGATCTGGTCGGAACTCAGGGACGACAGGCTGTACTTGAGCTCGGGAAAGCTGCGGGACAGGCCCTGGATGTAGGTGACCGGGTTGAAGCTGCTGAGCGGCACCAGCCCCAGGCGCAGGTTCCCCACGAGCTGGCCCCGGCACGCGGCGGCCTCGGCGAACAGCCCGTCGTGGGCAGCCAGCAGGGTCCTGGCCCAGGCCAGTACACGCTCGCCGGCCTCGGTAAAGCCTTCGAAGCGCTGGCCCCGGGTGACCAGCACCAGGTCCAGTTCATCCTCCAGGTTGCGCAGGCGCATCGACAGCGTGGGCTGGGTGATGTGGCAGCGCGCGGCCGCCTGGCCGAAGTGGCGGGTCTGCTCCAGGGCGATCAGGAACTTGAGTTGTTTGATGTCCATGACGGCACCTGCTGGCGGGGGAGTGAGGGGGTAAGTATTGACTCAGGTGTGCAAGACACAAGGTGAGGCGCAAACGTGAGGTGCGGACGATCTCATTGTCTTTGGTATGCGTCCAATCACTGTTGTTTAAGGGGTTATCGATGGGCTCTATCACTGATGCTTTTTTCCGGTCTTTTTATATTGATAGAGCGCCTCGATAGTCTGGTTGGTTAGAGTGATTAGACACGGCTTGATTTATAGAATTAGTCTCCGGAGGTCATCTAACTTAGCTATCTAATTCATGCCTGCCGGAGAACCCCATGAGCGTCAAACCGGATGCCTTGTTTATACCTTTGAATATTGCCGTGCTGACGGTCAGCGATACCCGCGAATATGCCAATGACACCTCCGGCCAATTACTCGTCAGTCGATTGCTGGAAGCCGGCCATACCCTCAGCGAGCGCAACCTGCTCAAGGATGACCTGTACAAGATTCGCGCGCAGGTGGCGAACTGGATCGCCGACGACGGCATCCAGGTGGTGCTGATCACTGGCGGCACCGGGTTCACCGGCCGCGACAGCACCCCCGAGGCAGTGGCTTGCTTGCTGGATAAGCAGATCGACGGCTTCGGTGAGCTGTTCCGGGCGATTTCGATCCTCGACATCGGCACCTCGACGGTGCAGAGCCGGGCACTGGCCGGGCTGGCCAATGGCACACTGGTCTGCTGCCTGCCGGGCTCCACGGGCGCCTGCCGCACCGCGTGGGAAGGCATCCTCGCGGAACAACTCGACGCGCGCCACCGGCCGTGCAATTTCGTACCGCACCTCAAGCCTGTGCAAGCCTGCGGGACGCGCGGATGAGCGCTTCACCCTTGATGCCGGTAGAGGATGCCATCGACCGTTTACTGACAATGGCCGAGGCGCAGTGGATTGAAGACAGCGAAGCCGTGCCGCTCAGTGCCGCGCGGCAACGGGTATTGGCCAATGACCTGCTGGCGACCCTGGATCTGCCGCCGTGGCCCAACAGCGCCATGGACGGCTATGCCCTGAATGTCGAGGGTTGGGACGGGGCACCGCTGGCTGTGTCGCAGCAGGTGTTTGCCGGTCAGGCCCCCGAAGCCCTGGCACCGGGCACCTGCGCGCGCATTTTCACCGGCGCACCGGTTCCGCCGGGTGCCGATTGCGTGGAGATGCAGGAGAACACACAGGTACTGGATGACGGACGTATCCGCTTCAAGCAGCCCCTGAGCGCCGGCAGCAACATCCGCCCGCAAGGCCAGGAGAACCGCGTCGGCGATGTGCTGCTGCGTGCTGGCAAGCGCCTCGGTCCGTTCGAACTGGCGGTCGCGGCGGCGCAGGGCTGCACCCATGTACAGGTGGTGCGCCGACCACGGGTGGCGTTGCTGTCCACCGGCGATGAACTGGTCGAACCGGGCAATCCCCTCAAGCCCGGCAGCATCTACAACAGCAACCGTACATTGTTGAGCCATTGGTTGAGTGCGCTGGGTTGCGAGGTCATCGATGCTGGCATTCTTCCCGACGAGCCACGCCAGACGCGGCTCAAGCTCGAACAGCTGCAACACACGGCAGACCTGATGCTCAGCACGGGCGGTGTGTCTGCCGGTGACGCCGACTGCCTCGGCCAGGTGCTGCGCGAGTGCGGCAAGCCGCTGCTGTGGAAACTCTCGATCAAACCCGGCAAGCCATTGACCGTGGGCCACTTCGGCCGCGTGCCGGTGATTGGCCTGCCGGGTAATCCGACATCGGCATTGGTCACTTTCGGCCTGTTGGCCCGGGCTTATCTGTTGCGGATTCAGGGCGTGGAAGAGGTCGAGCCGTTGAGCTTCCCGGTCAGTGTCGGCTTTGCCTGGCCCAAACCCGGGAGCCGCCGCGAGTACCTGCGGGCGAAACTCGAAGACGGTCGAGCGGTGTTGTATCCGAACCAGAGCTCAGGTGTTTTGCTGGGGGCATCCTGGGCCGATGGACTGGTGGAAGTGCCGGAAGGTTGCACGCTGGGCGAGGGTGATACAGCGCGGTTTATACCCTTCAGCGAACTGTTCTGACACTGACTCTGTGGGAGCGGGTTTGCTCGCGAAGAAGCCGGCCCATTCAACAGAGATGTTGCCTGACCTGACGCCTTCGCGAGCAAGCCCGCTCCCACAGTTTTGATCTTCAGTGAACGCCAATCCCACGGCCGGCCACAATCCCTGTGGGAGCGGGCTTGCCCGCGAAGGGGTTGGCACATTCAATAGAGATGTTGCCTGACCCACCGCTATCGCGAGCAAGCTCGCTCCCACAGTTTTGATCTTCAGTGAACGCTAATCCCACGACCGACCACAATCCCTTGTGGGAGCGGGCTTGCTCGCGAAGGGGGCGGCACATTCAACAGAGATGTTGCCTGACCCACCGCTATCGCGAGCAAGCTCGCTCCCACAGGCTCTGTGTGTTTCTTTAGTTTCAGTTCAGCACGAAATCCACCGGTTCCAGCTGCGGCGGCAACTCCGTCACGCCCAGTGCCGCCAGCACATCGCGCTCGATGTTGCGCACGATGGCGTCGGTGGGCAGGTCGTTTTCGTCGCGGCCGAAGGGGTCTTCCAGTTCGTCGGCAATCGCGTCCAGGCCAAAAAAGGTGTAGCTGACAATCGCGGTGAAAATCGGTGTCAGCCAGCCCAGGGGTTCGGCCATGGCAAACGGCAGGAGGATGCAGAACAGGTAGATGGTGCGGTGCAGCAACAGGGTGTAGGGAAACGGCAGCGGGGTGTGCTTGATCCGCTCACAGACCGCCTGGGCGTGGGTCAGGCCGGCCAGGTGGTTGGCCATGAGCGTGTAGCGCCAGTCGTTGATCGCACCGGACTCGTTGAGTGTCGAGCACTGCTGACCGACCTGCATCAGGATCTGCCCGCTGATGTCCGTGGTGTCGCCCTTGGGCATCGGGTGCAGCCAGTCGCCACTGGCGGCCAGTTCGTTTTCCCGGCGCAGCCGCGCGTTGAGGGCATGGGCGAAGCCGCACAGATTGCTGAGGATCGTATGCCGCTCATTCGTGTCCTTGATCACCAGGGTTTCACGAATCATCGAGCGGACTTCGACTATCACCTCGCCCCACGCCTTGCGCGCTTCATACCAGCGGTCGTAGCAGGCGTTGTTGCGAAAGCTCATGAAGATCGACAATGACAAACCCAGCAGTGTGAAGGGCGTTGCGCTGACCTTGGAAAAGTAGCTGGGGTGCAAGGTTTCGATGAGCACGATGGCCGAGGCGAGCAATGTCACCATCAGGCTGCGCCAGGCAATGCGCTTGGCAATCGAACCCTTGAGGGACGTCAGCACGCCGATCAGGTTGGGTTTGGGTCTCACGATCATGGGGTTCAGCCGCCCGTCATGTTCATGAAGCGAATGACCTGGACATCGTCGTTCACTTCGAAGTTGTGTCGATAAGGCTTGAGTTTCATCGCCTCGATAATGGCTTTTTCCAGGCGCTCGGGCTGTCCGGGGTGGCTGCGCAAGACAGCCTTGAGATCCACCGAGTGCTCATTGCCCAGGCACAGCAGCAGGCGTCCTTCCACGGTCAGCCGCACCCGATTGCAGGTGCCGCAGAAGTTGTGGCTGTGGGGCGAGATGAACCCCAGGCGAATCTGCGGCGCCTCGGCCAGGCGCCAGTAGCGCGACGGACCCTGGGTCGATTCGGCGGAATCAATCAAAGTGTAGCGTTCGGCGATGCGTTCGCGGACCTGGGCGCTGGCGAAAAACGATTCGGCGCGGCTGTGCTCGTCTATGGTGCCCAACGGCATTTCCTCGATGAAGGAGATGTCGAGGTTACGGTCGATGGCGAAGCTCACCAGATCATTGATCTCATGGTCGTTGCGGCCCTTCATCACCACGCAGTTGAGCTTGGTGTTGCGAAAGCCCGCCTGGTTGGCCGCGTCGATGCCCTTGATGACCTGCGCCAGGTCACCGGTGCGGGTCAGTTCGCGAAAGCGTTGCGGGTCCAGGCAGTCGAGGCTGATGTTGAGGCGCTTGACCCCGGCCTCGAACAACGGCCCGGCCAGTCTGGCCAGTTGCGAACCGTTGGTGGTCATGCACAGTTCACGCAGGCCGGGCAGGGCGGCGATCTTCTCGCACAACTGCACCACGCCCGGACGAATCAGCGGCTCGCCCCCGGTCAGGCGGATCTTGCGGGTGCCCAGGGCGACGAAGCTTTGCGCCGTTTGATAGATCTCTTCCAGGGTCAGTACCCGTTGGCGCGGTAGAAACTGCATGTCCTCGGCCATGCAATACACGCAACGGAAATCGCAGCGGTCGGTGACCGACATGCGCAGATAGTCCACGCGCCGGGAGAAGCCATCGATCAAGACTCGTTCTGACATGACACCCTCGCTTGGTACTGCATGCGTTGAATGGACATTCCGTTAATCGGGTTTTGCCTTTGTAGGAGCGAGCCTGCTCGCGATGGTCGTTAACGATTACGCGTGCTTACTGGCTGAACGTGGTGCTCTTGAGTCCATCGCGAGCAAGCTCGCTCCCACAGGTATTGCGCAGATAACGGATCTGTTGAGAACAGGTGTAGGAGCGAGCCTGCTCGCGATGGTCGTTAACGATTACGCGTGCTGGCTGACTGAACGCGGTGCTCTTGAGTCCATCGCGAGCAGGCTCGCTCCTACAGGTATTGCGCTGTAAACGGATCTGTTGAGCGCAGGCTAAGAGCAACTTTAACGGGCGTCCAATCACTATTAACAACCGGGTGATCGAGCGGGTCGATGATGAACTTTATCTTGTGGTTTCAAGGGCTGTAAGTGATTTCAAGTTATTGAAAAATAAGTATTTAAATTCGTGATAGAGCGTTTCGATAATGTAGTCGTAAATAGCGATTAGACAATAATTTATCCCTGTTCATATGCTTTTCTCCGTCAAACGATCAATGGCCTGAATCAGGTCACGGAGAAGTACCATGTCTCAAGTCGACCGCTACAAACCCTACAAAGGTGCCGCCGCCGGTTGGGGTGCACTGATCGCTGTTACCCGGAACTGGCTGGGCAGTGAAAACGCGCTGAAGAACATTCGCGCCATGCTCAAGACCAACCAGAACGGCGGCTTCGACTGCCCCGGTTGCGCCTGGGGCGAGTCGCCGGAAAACGGCATGGTCAAGTTCTGCGAAAACGGCGCCAAGGCGGTTAACTGGGAAGCCACGGGCCGTCTGGTCGACCCGGCGTTCTTCAACAAATACAGTGTCTCGGCGCTGGCCGAACAGAGTGATTACTGGCTGGAGTATCAGGGCCGCCTGACCCACCCGATGCGCTATGACGCGGCCACCGATCGTTACGTGGAAACCACCTGGGACGAGGCCTTCGCGACGATCGCCCGGCACCTCAATGCGCTGGAATCGCCGGACCAGGCCGAGTTCTACACCTCGGGTCGGGCCAGCAACGAGGCTGCGTTCCTCTATCAGTTGTTTGTGCGGGCCTACGGCACCAACAACTTTCCGGACTGCTCCAACATGTGCCACGAAGCCAGCGCGGTCAGCATGATCGAAAGCCTCGGCGTGGGCAAAGGCACCGTGGTGTTCGACGACCTGGAACATGCCGACGCGATCTTCGTCATCGGCCAGAACCCCGGCACCAACCACCCGCGGATGCTCGAACCCTTGCGCGAAGCGGTCAAGCGCGGTGCCCAGGTGATCTGCATCAACCCGCTCAAGGAGCGCGGGCTGGAGCGTTTCCAGCATCCACAGCACCCGATCGAAATGCTCATGAATGGCTCCGAGCCGACCAATACCGCGTACTTCCGCCCGGCCCTGGGGGGCGACATGGCGGTGATGCGCGGCATGGTCAAGTTCCTGCTGCAGTGGGAGCGCGAAGCACAGGTGAGCGGTGGCGAGCCGGTGTTCGACCATGCGTTCATCGCCGAACACACCTCGGGAATGGGCGCCTACCTGGGCGAAGTCGACGCCACCAGCTGGGAGCACATCGAGCAGCAGTCGGGCATGTCCTTGGCTGACATCGAGCTCGCCGCCCGCATGTACGCCCGGGCCAAGCGCGTGATCATGTGCTGGGCGATGGGCCTTACCCAGCACACGCACTCGGTGCCGACCCTGCAGGAAGTCATCAATCTGATGCTGCTGCGCGGCAACGTCGGCCGTCCCGGCGCGGGGCTGTCCCCGGTTCGCGGTCACAGTAACGTGCAGGGCGACCGCACCATGGGCATCAACGAACTGGCGCCCACCGAGTTGCTCGATGCCCTGGAAAAACGCTTCTCCTTCAAGCCGCCGCGTGAGCATGGCCACAACACCGTGATGGCGATCGGCGCGATGGAGCAGGGGCGCTCGAAAGTGTTTATCGCCCTGGGCGGCAACTTCGCCCAGGCCACACCCGACACGCCGCGTACCCACGCCGCATTGCGCAAGTGCGACCTCACCGTGCACATCGCCACCAAGCTCAACCGCAGCCATCTGGTCACCGGCCGGGAAGCGCTGATCCTGCCGTGCCTGGGCCGCACCGACATCGACATGCAGGCCGAAGGGCCGCAGGGCGTGACCGTGGAAGACACTTTCAGCATGATCCACATCTCCCATGGCCAACTGAAACCGAAGTCGAAACACCTGCTGTCGGAACCGGCGATCATCGCCGGCATCGCTGCCGCGACACTGGGCAAGCACCCGATCGACTGGAACTGGGCCATCGGCGACTACGGTCGCATCCGCAACATGATTGCCGACACCATTCCCGGTTTCGAAGACTTCAACCGGCGCTTGCTGCACCCGGGCGGTTTCCACATGCCCAACGACGCAGCCAAACGCATCTGGAAAACCGCCAGCGGCAAGGCCCAGTTCACTCCGAGCGTGTTGCCGGAGCACCTGATCAGCGAGGGCGTGCGCAACCTGGCGGTCAAGCCGCACCTGATTCTGCAGACCATGCGTTCCCACGATCAGTACAACACCACGCTGTACGGCCTGGATGACCGTTATCGCGGGGTCTACGGCATGCGCGACGTGGTGTTCGCCAACGAGCAGGACATTCGCCGGCTGGGTTTCGAACCGGGGCAGAAGGTCGACCTGGTGGCGCTGTGGGACGACGAGCGCGAGCGTCGGGTCAGCGGTTTCACCCTGATTGCCTACGACATTCCGGCCGGTCAGGCGGCGGCGTACTACCCGGAGACCAATCCGCTGGTGCCGCTGGAAAGTTACGGTGACCGCACCTTCACCCCGACTTCCAAGTTCGTCGCCATCCGGCTGGAGCAGGCCAGGGCCAGCAACCTGATTTCGACCTCCGCTGCGTAGTACCGATCACTCAAGACTTTGTGGGAGCGAGCTTGCTCGCGATTGCAGGGTGCCAGGCGCCATTGATGTTGAATGTGCCGGCCTCATCGCGAGCAAGCTCGCTCCCACAGTTTTAAATCCGCAATGAGGATTTCGACATGTTTAACCTGGAGGCACTGGACCTGGCGCGGATGCAATTCGCGTTCACGGTTTCGTTCCACATCATCTTTCCCGCCATCACCATCGGGCTGGCCAGTTTCCTGGCGGTGCTCGAAGGGCTGTGGCTGAAGACCCACAACGACACCTACTGCGATCTCTACCATTTCTGGTCGAAGATCTTCGCCGTCAACTTCGGCATGGGCGTGGTCTCGGGGCTGGTCATGGCCTACGAGTTCGGCACCAACTGGAGCCGCTTCTCCGACTTCGCCGGCAGCATCACCGGGCCGTTGCTGACCTATGAAGTGCTCACGGCGTTCTTCCTCGAGGCCGGTTTCCTCGGGGTCATGCTGTTCGGCTGGAACCGGGTAGGGCGCGGCTTGCACTTCTTCTCGACGGTGATGGTGGCCATCGGCACGCTGATTTCGACCTTCTGGATTCTCGCCTCCAACAGCTGGATGCAGACGCCACAGGGTTTCGAGATCGTCGACGGTCGCGTGATGCCGCTGGACTGGCTGGCCATCGTGTTCAACCCGTCGTTCCCGTACCGCCTGGCGCACATGGCGATTGCCGCGTTCGTGGCCACTGCGTTCTTTGTCGGCTCGTCGGCGGCGTGGCACCTGCTGCGCGGCAACGACACCAAACAAGTACGCAAGATGCTGTCGATGGCGCTGTGGATGGCCTTGATCGTCGCGCCGATCCAGGCCGTGGTCGGTGACGCCCATGGCTTGAATACCCTGGAGCATCAACCGGCGAAGATCGCGGCCATCGAAGGGCACTGGGAAAACAACGGTAGCGAAGCGACGCCGCTGGTGCTGTTCGGCATCCCGGACATGCAGGCTGAGAAAACCAAGTACGCCATCGAGATTCCGTACCTGGGCAGCCTGATCCTGACCCACAGCCTCGACAAGCAGATCCCGGCGCTCAAGAGCTTCCCGAAAGAGGATCGCCCCAACGCGACGATCATTTTCTGGAGCTTCCGCGTCATGGCCGGGCTGGGCATGTTGATGGTGCTGGCCGGTGTGCTCGGCCTGGTCCTGCGTCGCAGCGGTGCCATCTACCGCAACCGCTGGTTCCTGCGCCTGATGCTGTGGATGGGCCCGAGCGGCCTGATCGCCATGCTCGCCGGCTGGATCACCACGGAAGTGGGGCGCCAGCCGTGGGTGGTGTACGGCCTGCAACGTACCGTGAATGCCGCGTCCAATCACAGCGTCACGCAGTTGAGCCTCTCGTTGGCGCTGTTCGTGGTGATCTACTTCTCGGTCTTCACGGTGGGTATCGGCTACATGATGAAACTGGTGGCCAAGGGGCCAAAACCCCATCACGAGCATGCGCCTGCGGGGCATTCCGATCAGGTCATCACACCGCGCCGGCCGCTGTCCGCCGACGCCGAAATCCTCGAAACCGACGCCCGCGTCAATTGAAGGAAGGGAGTTGAGTCATGGGTATTCAAGGTATCGATTTATCGCTGATCTGGGGCGTGATCATCGCCTTTGGCGTGATGATGTACGTGATCATGGACGGCTTCGACCTGGGGTTGGGCATTCTGTTTCCGCTGATCCCGGATGCGAAGGAGCGCGATGTGATGATGAACACCGTGGCACCGGTCTGGGACGGCAACGAGACCTGGCTGGTGCTGGGCGGCGCGGCCCTGTACGGCGCGTTCCCGCTGGCCTATTCGGTGATTCTGGAAGCGCTGTACCTGCCGTTGATCCTGATGTTGTGCGGCTTGATCTTCCGTGGCGTGGCGTTCGAGTTTCGCTTCAAGGCCAGCCCTGAAAAGCGTCATGTCTGGGACATGGCGTTCATCGGCGGCTCGCTGCTGGCGACCTTCTCCCAGGGCGTGGTGATCGGCACTTACATTGCCGGCATCCCGGTGGTCGACCGCCAGTTCGCTGGTGGTTCGCTGGACTGGCTGGCACCCTTTCCGTTGTTCTGCGGAGTCGGCCTGATCGTCGCCTATGCGCTGCTCGGCAGCACCTGGTTGCTGGTCAAGACCGAAGGCATGCTCGAATCGCGGATGCGCCTGTTCACCCGGCCCCTGGCCTGGCTGCTGTTGGCGGTGATCGGCGTGATCTGCGTGTGGACGCCGATCCTGCATCCGGACATCGCCACCCGCTGGTTTGCCCATGCGCACCTGGCAGTGTTCGCAGGCCTGGCGGTGCTGGCCTTGCTGGCGATGTTCGGCTTGCTCAAGACCCTGCGCCAACGCCACACCCATTGGCCGTTCGCCTTCACCCTGATGCTGGTGTTCCTGGGGTACATAGGTCTGGCGTTCAGCATCTGGCCGAACATCGTGCCGCCGTCGATCAGCCTGTGGGCCGCGGCGTCACCACCGACCAGCCAGTTGTTCATCCTGATCGGGGCGCTGTTCATCCTGCCGATCATCCTGATGTACACGGTCTGGAGCTACTACGTGTTCCGCGGCAAAGTGAGGATTGGCGATGGCTACCATTGATTCCCGTGAACTGGCACCGGCGCCTTGGTACAAGCGCCTTGGGTGGCTGGTGTTGATCTGGCTGGGCAGTGTGGTTGCGTTGGGGGTGGTGGCGGGGGCGTTGCGGGGGTTGATGCAGGCGCCGGGGATGAGTAGTCCCTGATGCACGATGCAAAAACACGGAAATAAAAGGAGTCATGAATTACCTGTGGCGGCGGCAGGACTCATACCCCACCAGA